>DAHXMX010000009.1 GCA_027371515.1 Neisseriaceae bacterium | reverse complement strand
TTGATAGTTGTCAACTTCTTTATATCAGATTGGGGTGGAATGTATTGCTTCCCTGGTGGGTGGGTATCCTCTTAAGCTGTATAATAGTGTATATTTTGGCTTTAATCAATACGACATTAAAGATGATTACACTGGTCTTATTAAAGCAAATAGTGATTACTTAACTACTAATAGCAACGCTAAAGTTCAAGTACAAGGTAATACAGATGACATAGGTTCAGTTGAATATAACTTATCTCTTGGTCAAAAACGTGCCGATGCAGTTAAGCAAGCATTAATAGCTGGCGGTGCTAATCCTAATCAAGTTGAAGCTATCTCTAATGGTAAATTAAAACCTCGTTATTCTAATGATACAGATGATTCACGCGCACTTAATCGTCGCTCAGACATCATGTATACAACAGGTCAACCATCTGGATATAGCCAAGATAGTAATGGTTTACCTATGGTAGATGGAACTGTATATACAGGTCATGTATCTGAAGGTGTTTTATAATCATGAATAAAAGTTTGTTGACAATCATCGGATTGTCAGCAAACCTTTTTTTAATAGGTTGTGCTGACGATCAAGCAAGAACACAAATTGCTGATACAAATGTAAGGTTATCTAAAATAGAGCAACAATTAGTCAATAGCGACTCAACTGCTAGTAATCAAATTAGCACTCTTAATAAATTGGAAAATCTACAAAATCAAATTAATCAATTAAATGGTAAAGTTGATACTCTTAGCCATGAACAAAAAACTCAAAAAGAAACTCAAGAGCAAATGATTAAGAGTCTTGAGTTGCAACTTCAAACACAATCTAATTCTAATAGTAACTCTAATAGTAACCCCACTAATAATACCACCAACAATTCTGACAAACAAACAGCTACTGATGTAGATCAAGATACATCTGCTGATAAAGCAGTAATTGTTACTCCAGTTACCAATAATAAAGCTAAATCTGATAATGCAACCAATGCAAAAGCTAAAATTAACAAATCTCTTGAGCTAATCAAGCAAAAAAACTTTCCTGCAGCAATTAAAGAGTTAAAATCTTTAATTAAAACTTACCCTAAATCAGATGAAGCAATTGAAGCTAGTTATTATTTAAGCGTATGCTATCTTGCAAATAAACAATATACTGATGCTATTGCAACTGCAAGAAAATTTGTAAATGAAAATCCTAATAATAAATCTGCACCTGATGCACTACGTACACAATATTTGGCACAAATTAAAGCAGGTATGAAGCAATCAGCACAAAAAACAGCTATCTTGTTAAAAAAAATGTACCCAAATAGTAGTGCTAATAAAAAAGTTGAAGAAAGTCTAAAACATTCAAATCATGAAGAGTAACAATATCAATTATATTGTTACTATTTATTTTAAATTAGCTGGGCAAAAGTTATTAAACTCAGCTAATGATTTTCCCTTATAGATAAGCTCTAAGGCTGCCTTTAAATTTAAACTAAAGCGTTTTAATTGATAATTAGTTTGTTCAAATCTTGATATACCATAGATTAATACTGTTGTTGCTATATTATTCAGATATAAAACATCGTATGGGTTACAAGTTACAATTAACACATATGGCTTATTTAATTGATTAAGCTTATCAATAATTTGTTGCAAAATCGGATCTGGTTTAGTTAAATTATAACTATATAAAAGTATATGTGTATAATGATTAATTTTCATCATTATATCGTCTAACTCACACATATAGTTAAGCACATCACTTGTGTAGCCTATACTACTAGTTATGTTCTGTACTTCATCTAAGATTAAGTTATTATTTGCAAGAGATAGTACTTTATGTTCTGAATTAATTACCCAAGGTAGCGTATTATTATTAAGTAAAGTAATCCCACGTTTTGCGATTAAATCAACATAATTAGCTGCATCATTGATCTTATTATTATTTTGATTACACTTATTAAAATAATTTTGTTTCAGCTGTAGTACACGTAAACATGACTCAGTAACTCTTTGTTTTAAAAAATCTGATTGCATAACATATGTATATAATGATTCAAAATATTGATTAAAAGCTCGTAAATCATTTTTATTCCATACTCTAAATGGCATAAGTAAAATATCCACTCCAGCAATCAAAGCATAAATACTAGCTTCAAGTTGAGTAAAATTATTAACAATAGCACCCATATCAAGAGCATCAGAGATAATAACCCCAGTATAAGCTAATTTATCACGCAGTAGACGAGTTAAAATTGAATAAGAAAATGTCGCTGGTGTATCGATTAATTGATTGATTTTTGTAGCAAATAATTTATTGTTATCAATCTGTGGCGCAACAATATGTGCAGTCATAAGCATATCAATCATATTAGATTTAATCAATTCATAATAAGGAAACAACTCATTATCCATCATTGTACACTCATTTTTATCTACAATACTTAATGTATAATGAGTATCAGTAACTGTATCACCATGCCCTGGAAAATGTTTAACACAGCTAATAACGTTACTTTGTCTTAATCCAGCTATAAATGCTTGAGCATGCTTTGTAACAATATTTTTATCACCAGCAAAAGAGCGCACCCCAATTATTGGATTAAGCGGATTAGAATTGATGTCCACAACAGGTGCAAAATTCAGATTAATGCCATAATCAGCTAATTCATAACCAATAATTTGTGCAATATTTTGCGTAACATTTACATCATTAATTGCACCAAGCGCCATATTACCAGGCGTACTAATACCATTAATCCGTGATACAATACCACCTTCTTCATCTAGCCCAATTAATTTGGTGATTTTACTATTTTTTTGAATTTGCTCAACTAAATATTTGATTTTATTCTTCTGTTCAACATTTTCAGCAAATAATATTATTCCACCAAATTCATATTTAGCCATAAAATCCATTAAATCCAACGGTAATTGGTATACTTTTTTAGCTTCAAAATAACGAATATCTATCATCATTAATTGTAATAACTGCTCTTTTAAGCTAAGCTTAGATAAAATATTATCTACATTCATAACAACTACACTACTTTTATACCAAAATTAGAGTCAATCTTAATTAATGGAAGAATTAACAAACTTGGGATAATTAAAAACATAATAAATATAAAATAATACTGGTAACCTAATAACTGTTGAATTATTCCACTAAACATTGATGGAATCATATTAGCCAGCATCATAACTGCAGTAATAAATGCATAATGCGAGGTTTTATATTTACTATCACGTATTAGATAAAATACTACCATCATATACCCAGTTAAAGATATATTAGCAGCAAAATTCTCGCATATTTGTAATGCTAGAACTAGATATTTATCAACCGGTAAAGCATAAGCCAAATAAACAAAAATCACATGCGGAAGATTAACCAATAATAACATCGGCCACAGACATTTTTTAAGCCCAAAATAACTAATGCTTAACCCGCCAATAATTCCAGCTAAGATAATCGCCGAGAGATTAAACGTATTAGACAGCCCTACATAAATATTATCAAACCCAAGCCCACCATGAGATCTACTATCTAAAATAAATAAAGGAACAATCTTAATCAGCATCGTTTCACCTAGCTTAAAAGTAAGTGCAAATGATACAATAACCCAAAGTTGTTTTAATTGAAATAAACTAGTAAATATAGCTTTAATTTCAAATATACCATCTTTTATAGTCAAAGTTTTAGATACTTCATAGCGTGGCAATATCATTTTATGGTAGAACCCAATAATTATTGCACATAATCCAGCAATTACAAAAACCAAACCCCATGCAAATTTTATATCTTTAGTATAGCTAAAAAACAATCCGGATAAAATAACTAATACACCGCCACCAAAAATACGCGCTACTTGATAAAAAGCACTTTGGATACCGACAAAAAATGACTGTTGATTACTAGTTAAGGTTATTAAATAAAAACCATCGGTTGCTATATCATGACTTGCAGCACAAATATTAGCCAAAGCAAAAATTAAAATAGAGATAAAGATATAATTAGGTAAATAAAAAGACAAGGCTAGCGAAATTATAAAACAACCGAAGCATAGCTCCATGGTATAAATCCACCAGCGTTTTACTTTATATAAATCGATAAACCATGACCATAATGGTTTTACCGTCCATGGTAACATTAACCATCCGGTATAATAAGTAATCTTAGCATTAGTTAAACCAAAATTTTTATACATAACGCTAGATACCATTACAACTAAAATGTAAGGCAAGCCCTCCATAAAATAAGCCGTAGGTACAAAGCTCCATGGATTAATAGGCTTGATAATTTTCATGTGATTTTCATGTAATTTTAAGCGCCACCTACAATTAAACCACTATCAATACGAATCGTAGGCTGCCCAACTCCAACAGGGACCCCCTGCCCATTTTTACCGCAAACTCCAATACCATCATCTAATTGACTATTATTACCAACCATTGAAACATATTTTAAACACTCCGGACCATTACCAACTAGTGCACAACCTTTTATTGGATATTGTAATTTACCATTTTTAATAAGCCAAGCAACATTTGCATTAAATACAAACTGCCCAGAAGTTATATCTACCTGCCCACCTTCAAAACTTTCAGCATATATACCATATTCAACAGACTGAATAATATCCTCATGAGTATATTCACCACCTAGCATATAAGTATTAGTCATTCTAGGAATCGGACTACAAGCATATGATTCACGACGCCCATTACCAGTAGATACAGTATTCATCAGTTTTGCATTCAATTCATCAAACATATATCCTTTTAAAATACCATTTTCTATTAATACTGTTCTTTGCGTAGGATTACCTTCATCATCTATATTTAATGACCCACGACGTGATTCTATATTACCTTGGTCAATTATTGTTACATTCGAACTTGCAACCACTTCACCTATACGATTTGAAAAAGCAGAACTTCCACGACGATTAAAATCACCCTCCAAACCATGCCCAACAGCCTCATGTAAAATTACTCCAGCCCAAGCATTACCCAATACTACCGGTATCTCACCACTTGGACCATTTACTGCATCTAATTTTAATAGCGCTTGGTTATATGCTTTTTCAATATGTTTATCTAATATTTGTTCCGTAATTTGATTAAATAAATAACGACCACCAAATCCACTGCTACCTTTTTCGATTTTACCAGCTTTATTAATAATTAATGTAATATTAACTCTAATTAAAGGTCGAATATCAAAAGCATGTGTTTTTTTGCTATTAACAATACATATCTCATCATATTCCATAGTAATATTTGCAATTACATTACTAACATAAGCATATTGCCGCGATTTGTTATCAATATATTGTAAACAGCTTACTTTACTACCAGATGAGCTTTCTGTAATCGGATTTTGGGTAGGAAACAAACTATTACTATAATCTTGTTTAATCGATGGCTGATAGACTAATTTATGTTGCTGTGGCTCGATAAATAAATCATTCACCAGCGATCTAATAGTTTTATCACTAATTGAATTTGAATAACTTAAATAAGTTTTATCATCACAAATAGATCTAACCCCTATTCCTTGCTCCTCAGAATAGCTAGCACCTTTGATAATACTCTCATCAATCCCAAAAGCTTCATAAGCTGATTTTTGCAAATATAAATCACAAAAATCAACTCCGCGATTAACTAAGTTACTGACCATAGCGTCTAAAAACTCTAAATCAATAGCATTAGCCAGTAATATATTTTGTTCAACACTTTTATATAACATTTTATTTACTTTGTTGCAATAATCTATTTGGTTTAATATCAATACTGTACTTACTTCTCAAATATATAATATATGCATTCATATCAAGCATAGCATTATCTTGCTCCATTTTTGATACAGCCTTAGTGTTTTCGGCAATAAGTTTAGAACTAGTAGTAACGCTATTTATCCGATAAATAACATAATCGCCTTTTGTATTTTGCATGCCTACATATGCTGGTAACTTAGCTGAAGAAACCGAAAAAATTTGCCGTACAGCACTAGAGTCAATATAAATGTTTGGATTAACCATATCAACATTAACTGGATTAGCAAAGTTTAACTGCAATTTGCCACTTTGTAGCTGAGCTAATTTAGTCTGCCCATCCAGATTTGCCAACTCAGTAGTCTTTTGCTTAATTAATATATTTTTAATTGCTTCTGATACTTCATTTAAAGATTGTATTTGTGGTTTTTGATACTCGGTTACATGATAAACTTCGTATTTACCTTTTCCTAAATCCACGACTTCACTATTATTACCCTTTTGAATAACATCCGGATTAAAAATAGCTGCTTGCACTTTAGGATTAGCAAAATCACCACTAGCAACACCTTTCATAACCCAATCTGAAGACTGTACCTTTAGACCTAGTTTTTGCGCTGCTGGCTCTAAGCTTTTTGCTTGATTATAAGTTATATCATTTAATTGCTCTAATTGTTTTTGCGTCTCAAGAATAGCTCGCTGTTTTTGAATCTCAGCAATTGCAGCTTGTTTAACTGCAGCCTGACTATTTTCTTTAATTTTATTTAATTTTAAAATATGATAGCCATATTGGGTTTTAACTAATCCACTAATTTGCCCTACTTTTAAACTAAAAGCTGCATCCTCAAACGGTTTAACCATAACACCATGACCAAAAAACCCTAAATCACCACCTTTTTTAGCCGAACCAGGATCTTGCGAATATTTCTTAGCTAATTCAGCAAACTTATCCGGATTAGCCTTAACCTCAGCTAATACTTTTTGGGCATGAGCTTTTATCTCATCACGAGTTTTCATATCAGCATTTTCAGGCACAACAAATAAAATATGTGATACATCAATCTGTTCGTTTATATTATCTGACTTATGATCAGCCATGTATCTTTCAACCTCAGCTTCACTTACTTTAATGCCATTAGCTACATTATTACTATCTAATACCAGATATTGCATTTTAACTTTTTCGGGAATTGTATAATGCGCTATATTTTGTTTATAATATTCAGCAATCTGACTTTCACTAATTTTTACCTTATCTGTAAATTGATTGCTACTAATTACGTAACTAGATACATTACGCTCTTGGCTTAATAAATCAACAAATTTTTTTTGAAATAGCTTTGAATCAAAATAAGAATTTTTAAACACATTAATAGTTTGTTCTAATAAAATCTGTTGACTAACCTCGTTTTGAAAATCTTCAGCAGTCATATAACGACTTTTTAAAAATTCCTTATATTTTGACAATTGAAACTGACCTTGGCTATTTTGAAAAGCCGGTATTTGAGCAATTGTTTGTTTTAATTCATCAGTATCAGCCACCATATGATTATCAGCAAAATTATTTAATAATAATTGTCGATTAACTAACCCGTATAACAACTGTAATTTATCTTGATTTGGATCATTCTGCATAGCTTGATCAATATCACGCATATAAATCTTTTTAGACCCAACTTTGGCTAAATAACCATCATCTGATACCATACCTAAATAACTACCGATACCCCATAATACAAACGATGCACCAACAGCAATCATTATACCTTTAACTAGCTTTTGATTTTTTTCTACAATATCAAACATATATTACCTCAACAAATATCACATTAACAACAGTTATTGTACTATATTATTACTCAACTATTTTTAAATCAATAAATAATTTATTCATATCCACATTAAATATTTCTACTTTAAGTGATTGACCCAAGCTATACACTGCACCATTTTTTTTACCTACTAATATTTGCTTATCTTCATTATAGGTATAATAATCTCCAGCTAATTGTGTGACATGCACCAATCCATCTAGCAGTAAATCTTTGATATATACAAATAACCCAAAACTCACAACCGATGTTACTACACCTTCAAACTGACTATGAATATGGTTTTTTGCATACTGACATTTATAATAAGCATCAAGTTTACGCTCTAACTCTTCACTTCTGCGCTCAGTAAAAGACAAATGCTCGCCAGCAACTTCTAAATTATAACTAAATTCATAAATATTATTTTTAAGCACAGCTTTAACTGCACGATGCACCAATAAATCTGGATAACGACGAATCGGTGAAGTGAAATGCAAATACTTATCATAACTCAAACCAAAATGTCCGATACATTCAGCATCATAAACCGCTAATGGCATACTCCGTAAAACAGTTTGTTGAATGATTGTAAATTGTGGATGTTGATGTAGACTCTCTAATAACCGCGCCAAATGTAGTGGCGATAAGTCATCATATTTAACATCAAAATGTATAGCATGTGAATTTAAATATTGTTTTAATATATTAAATTTTTCTACAGTTGGTTTATCATGGTTTCTAAACAATGCTGGATGTTTATTGGTTATTAAAAAATCAGCCACACAAACATTAGCAACCAACATACACTCTTCAATTAATTTGTGCGCATCAAGACGATAACGCGGAATTATTTGATTAACTTGATTATTGTCATCAAAAACAAAATATGGCTCAATAGTTTCAAAATTAATAGCCCCACGTTTTTCACGTTCTTTAGATAAAGCTTTATAAACTAAGTATAAATTACTTATATTTTCCATTAATTCAAGAGGTGTATCAACTAATTCATCTAGCCAATTTTGTACTTGATTATATGTTAAACGTGCTTTAGAATTTATTACTGCGTTATATACTTTATATTCTTGCACAATTCCATCTTGATTAATTTGCATTTCACAACACATCACTAATCTATTTACACCTGGCTTTAATGAACATAATCCATTAGAAAGTTTTTCCGGTAGCATCGGAATTACCAATTGTGGAAAATATACCGAATTTCCACGTAAATATGCATCTCGATCTAAACTTGAATCATGCCGCACATAATGCGCCACATCAGCAATTGCGACATATAAATGATATACCCCATTTATTA
Organism: Neisseriaceae bacterium; assembly: GCA_027371515.1. Classification (GTDB taxonomy): domain Bacteria; phylum Pseudomonadota; class Gammaproteobacteria; order Burkholderiales; family UBA11063; genus Aquella. The sequence continues at coordinate 7,360 of DAHXMX010000009.1, read as the reverse complement.
ATTTACAATATACCGCATCATCAAAATCTTTTGCATCTTCTCCATCGATAGTAACAAAATCAAAATCACGCAAATCTACACGCCATGATTTATTTATATCTTTTTCTTCAACAAATTCAGGTAACAAACTAGCTTCATGTATAGTTTTGCTAGAAAAATCAACTGGTAAATTACTATTGGTAATCAATTGTTCCATATACTCAATAGCGCTTTGCTCCGTTTTTGCTATTGTACCAACCTCATTGTTAAGCTTTACTTCAAAAAAATTGCGATTAACATCCGGATAATTTAATATCTCAACATCATAAAGGCTTTCACGATTATAATCAGTAGGTGGCTGTAATATTTTTACCAAATAATCACCAAAACGTGCCGTAACTACTTTTAAGAAAAATTCATTCTTATATCTTTGAATATATCCTGATAATTGCTTTGTATTATGTTTATCAATATTAACTATTCTACCTGTAATTTGCTCTAAGTTATTAAAATTATTATCTACTTCAACAGTTACTTCATCTAAATGTAGCGCAAAAAATTCATTGGACTCATCGATATAAATTTTTAATTTAGTATCTTTATCAATAGCAATCCCACCCATACCATCATATTTTTTATGATAAATACAGTGATATGTAGTTATTGTTGTAGTATTATGCATATTTTCTATATCCTATTTTTCAATTTATAACAATGTAATGTATTTTCCATCAACATTGCAATTGTCATTGGTCCAACACCATTTGGTACAGGAGTTATATAAGATACCAAATCAATAACATTTTCAAAATCAACATCACCACACAATACATCATCGCTTAAACGATTTATGCCTACATCAATTACAATACTTTGCGGCTTAATATAATCTACTGTTATATATCTAGGCTTACCAATAGCAGCAACTAAAATATCTGCCTCGCGACATTTCTTGGCTAAATTTACAGTCTTGCTATTACATACAGTAACAGTCGCACCTCTATTTAATAACTCTAAAGCCATTGGACGTCCAACTATATTAGATGCTCCAACAATAACAGCATGTTTACCATGATAATTAATTTTCAAACTATCAAGCATATAAATTATTCCATGTGGTGTACATGGACATAAATTAGGCTGATTAACCGCTAAAGCGCCAACATTATATTTATGAAAACCATCAACATCTTTATTAGGTAAAATAGTATTAATAATAATTTTACTGTCTAAATGCTTGGGTAACGGTAATTGCACTAATATTCCATCTACATCATCATTGGCATTTAACTGATTAATTAACTCAATTAATTCATCTTGATCGATTTCACTACTTAATTTATATTCCAAAGATCTAAACCCAACTTTAGCACAAGCATATTTTTTATTGCGCACATAAATATGTGATGCCGGATCTTCACCAACTAATACCACCGCAAGACATGGTGGACGAGCGATAAGATTACTTACATAAGTTTTAATGTTAGTTAAAATTTGCTCAGATAATAACCTACCATTAATTAACTTAGGATTCATTGATTTCAACTTTTGCAAACTTTCTTTTTCCTACTTGAATTACATACGTAGTACCAACTGATAATGATAGCTGCTTGTTAGTAACTTTAATGCCATCTATCTTAACTGCGCCTTGCTCTATCATACGCATACCTTCCGATAAAGATTTTACAAAATCTACCTGCTTAATTACTTGTACAATCCCAATTTGATCATTATCATTTACACTAATCTTTATTTCTGGCAAATTATCAGGTATTTTATTTTCTTTAAATCTAGTCTCAAAATCAGAAAGCGCATTATCAGCTTCTAATTTACTATAAAAACGCTCTACTAATTCAAGTGCTAATATTACTTTAATATCACGTGGATTTCGTCCATTATGCATATCGTGCTTCAAATTCAAAATCTCAGTTGGAGATTTTAACGATAATAAATCATAATAACGCCACATTAATTCGTCTGATATAGACATTATCTTACCAAACATTTCATTAGGTAAATCACTCACGCCAATGTAATTACCCAAAGACTTAGACATTTTATTAACTCCATCTAAACCCTCAAGCAACGGCATCATAATAATAGTCTGTTCAGGCTGTTGATAGTGTTTTTGTAATTCACGCCCCATTAATAAATTAAATTTTTGATCAGTACCGCCTAACTCAATATCACAATTCATCATAACTGAGTCATATCCTTGCAATAATGGATACATAAATTCATGAATTGCAATCGGACGATTTTCATTAAATCTTTTTGCAAAATCATCTCTTTCGAGCATACGCGCTACAGTCTGACAAGAAGCCAACTGTAACATACCACTTGCCCCAAGTTTATTTAACCATAATGAATTAAAACAAATTTTAGTTTTATCCGGATCTAAAATCTTAAACACCTGCTGAGCATAAGTTTCGGCATTTTGTTTAATCTGTTCTTCTGTTAATGGCGGACGAGTTGCATTTTTACCAGTTGGATCGCCAATTAAACTAGTAAAATCACCAATCAAAAAAAATATCTCATGACCTAAATCCTGTAATTGCCGCATTTTAGTTAATAAAACCACATGACCAAAATGTAAATCCGGCGCAGTAGGATCAAATCCAGCCTTAACCCTTAATGGTCGATTTTGTTTTAATTTATCTAATAAACCATTTTGTGGCAGAATTTCCGCCACACCTTTTTGAATAATATCCAATTGCTGTTGTATATCTAACATTTATAATTACCTATTTCTAAACATATTAGTATATGACAAAACAACACCTGTTGCAACTGATACATTAAGTGATTGAGTCTTACCTATCATCGGAATAGTTACCAAATAATCACAATGCTCAGCTACCAAGCGTTTAAGCCCATTACCTTCACTACCCATAATCCACAATAAACGTGGTGTTACTTCAAATTTATCTAAACTAATAGAATTCTGACTTAAACTAGTACCGGCAACCCAAAACCCATACTCTTTGCATAACTCGATTGCTTGAGTTAGATTATTAACAAGCGCGATATTTAAGAAATTCAATGCACCGCTAGCTGTCTTCATAACAACAGCATTATCAATATTAGCTGAATTGTTTTTCGGCAATATAACCAAATTCACACCAAAACATTCAGCAGTGCGTAAAATAGCTCCTAAATTTTGTGGGTCAGTAATTCCATCTAAAGCCAAAAAAGTAATATTACTAACACCATCTAATTGCTGTAACTGCTGTTTTAAATCAACCATACGATTCATATTAACTTTAGCGGCTACCCCTTGATGGTTTTTATGACCAGTTATTTTATCTAAATATTGGTTATCAACAACTTGTAGTACTATTTGATTATTGCGCGCCATTTCTTCAATAAACTTAATTTTAGCATCATGACGTTGATTGCTTAAATATAATACTTCAACATTATCAGATAACGCTTTTAACTGAGTAGCTACAGGATGAATACCAAAAATATAAGTGCTACTCATACTAAAAGATTTTTAATTTATATGAGCCATCAGGCATAGGTTTACCAATTGCTGTCATTAATTGTAACATATCATCCTTTTTATCATCACGCACCTTGGCATCTAAAGTCAAACCATTAAAATTACCAGTTCCACTAACATTTAAAACAGAATCGCTACTTGAATGCATTGTTATATCACCGGTATTTAATACAACATTCATATTATAATTACCTAGTGGATTAACTCGTGATATGGTCGAAGAAACATTATCAATTTGTACATTAACCTCACCTTGATTAGCTTTAGCCAGTAATATGTGTTTCGCAGTAACTTTTAAGTTACCTGAAATACCTAAATTATGAATTACATCAACTAATTGCGACACTTGCGAAATAGATAATGACACTTCAAGATTATCCACATTAACACCATCTTTATTAAGATAAATCTCAGCTATTTGTTTTTTGCCCACTAAAAAACGTATTTGAATAAACCTCTTAAGCCCCATCGATAAATGCCAATCAAGGTATAAAACTGGAGATGAACGCATTTGTTGTTTAGTATCCATAGCAACTAATAATCCACTACCACGCCACAAAGTTCCATCTGTATTATAAAGTTTTAAATGTTTTTGTGAATATTTTTCAATCAAATCAGCCAATACCCAACTTGGAATATTATTTACTACTGTATATATAAATACTAAAATAAATGTAAATATATAAAAGAACTTTTTTTTCTTAAGTAAAAACTGTTTCATCACTGTTCCACATTATTAAAAACAACATTAAAACTAACATATCCAGATATCACTCTTGTTATTTTTAAAGAATTAGGAAATAAACCATAACTTTTGCGCAATTGATCCAAAAATTCCATAAGTACTTCAAATTTAACATTATCAGCCTTAATAGTTAATGTACCATCAGATAATAATACAGTAGTATTTTTAATTCCTAACACAGTTTTTGCATCATTTTTAATACGCTCAGAGCTAACTGTACTGAAATCGTTAGGCGTTATGTGAGTTAAATCTTTATATTGACGTGCATATATTTCAGAGTAAATTTTATATCGCTCATAAAGTACCACCTTTTGCTGTAAATCATTTCTATATTGAATAGCACCAGATACCACATATGCCATACACATCAATATAATCAAAACCCCCACAACAATCAAAATCTGCTGATCACGCTCAGTTTGACGTTTCCAATAATCACTAATTGGTTGCAATCTTAATATTAATTGATCAATTTGTGGCTGAAATCTATTTTTAAAATCAGTTGCTAAATCTGTAAGTTTTTGTTTCATTAATTAAGCTTTCTTTAATTACTGCTAAAGGCAAGCGGCTTAAGAATAACTACCCATTGCGCATCGGAAATCATATCATTTTTATCATCAGAATCAACAGCTGAGTTATTACCTTTATTTAACAGTTTATTATCATTATAATATGTCTTATAATCTTTAATTGTCATCACAACACGTTTTGTCAATAAAATATCAGTATAACTCTTTAGTTGACTAATATCAACATCACTACCCAATACAATCTTTAATGTATTACTTTGATACATAATTTGCTTGATATCATTTGTAGATACAGTTGATACAACTTCTAAAAAATCTTTAAACAATATCATCGCATCATTATCAGCATACATACCACGTTTATGAAGTAAAGTAATTAATTTTTGAGTTGTCTCAATCACTGATGATTGATTAATATCTTTTATATTAACAATGCCTTTTACATTACTCTTAATTTGACTAATTAACCGATAAATATTAATATTTAATAACGTTATACTCATTAACCAAAAACCAATCAAAGCAATTGCAATATACTTAAAACTATTTAATAATTTTAAAAAATGAAACCTTGCATTATTATTTAATTTAAGTTTAAAGCGAGTCGTTTTTTGTTTATAAAAATTCCACACCAAAGTGCTATAATCAAATTTGTCATTGATACGAGTTAAATTGATTCCATAAGTTTGTCCAAATGTATTTAAATGCTTATATGTTTCATCATCAGCATACACTAATAATGATTGTGGCTTATTGTCACCAGATAACATCTCAGTTAATAATAAGGAAAGTGGTTTTTCATCATCTAAAACAAAAAATTCATATAATGATGTACGCAAAAATTTTGTATCTGAACTTAAGTATACAGTCCAAGCATCTTCTTGGTAATTAGTAGTATACACAAAAGATTGAATAAACTTAACGTTAGCGTGTAACACATAGTTAGCTAATTCATTATAGAACTCTTTATTAAATACTGCCACATAAGCAGCATTATCCTCAGTACGAAGCATAACGGCTTTTACATCATCAATTTCATCAACTAAATTTTCTTCAATCAACCCAAGTAATAATTCTTCCGTTAAACGCTTTGTGCTAATCCCTTCTACAGACGTTTTGATAATAGTACAACAATCAGGCGAAAGATATATTTCAAAAACAGCACCCTCCAAATTACTTAATTCACTAAGCTCAGATGTCCCATGCTCTTCTTTGCCATCAGCATTCATTTGTACCCAATTAACTGGCTGTTGTAAATCATTATTAATAAATAAACGTATATTTTTCATTCTGGATGTTGCCATAAAATTTGAGGCCATTGACCACTTCTGTTCGGACGATATAAAAACGCCACCCATTTAAACTCATATTCACCTTTATCTACCATTGCATGCACCATAAAATAACTAGATTTTGTGGTCAAAGTCTCAAGATGAATATCATTAGAACCATTTCCTCCTTGGGAAATGATTATACCATTACTGGTTAAAAAATTTGTTATATCTTGTTGGGTTTTAAATGGTGTATTCTTACGAATAGTAGCTATTCGCTGTGCCATAGTTAATGGTAGTCCACTTTTAGCAGCAATTACCTGCGCCGGAGCTGTATTTATATTCACTGGCACAGTACCAAACCCCTTAGGAGGATTTATATTTGGATTAGTATTTACATTAGCACTTTCATTTTGATCATTTATTAGCCCATCAATAGACTGTGGAACTACAGTCACATAATCTGATAATTTAAAAACCCAATCTGGCTGCATCCCCTTAACTAATTGTAATTCAGATAAATCTACTAATGGTCTACCAGATGGAGTATACGCAGGGCTACCAGAAGTATATTCTGTAGCAATACCTTGTACATACTTAGGAGATGCCATATAATTAGCAATATTCAATGCCAATACATTTGGAATATTCAAATAAGTTAGCAATTGTTCAAATTGTGCTACCACATTCATATTAATTTGACCATTACTCACCATATCATTAATATTAAACTTTCCTTGTTCATCAATCAAATATCCACTCATCTCAATATCATTAACAATCAAAGTTCTAGGAATAGGCTGCGCCCAAATATCATTTAACGTATCTATATCAGATGTTGAAGCGCTTGTAGCTAATCCTGCGCGTCCAAAATTAACCGCAAGATTTAAGACACTAAAACATTGCTCTAGAATTTTTTGATTTGTCAAACGACGAATAATACGATAATTTTTGACTGTTAAATTAGTAATAATAGACATCACAATAAAAACTATAATCAATACCGTGATTAAGGCTGCACCTTTATTCATCTTATTATTCATAGTGCCCACTGTCTAGTTACCTCTTCACCAGTATCTAACTTGATATATAATCTAACTCCAATTGGAAGTTTAGTATAACTACTATTATCCATAGGGTAAGTATCTCGCCAAACTCGATCTAGGTAAAAATACTCTATTTTAAATTGATTAATTCCATTTAACAATAAATAAATCGATGGCACAGTTGATGGTACGCGATTTAATACCGGCCACGATACATAATATAATTCACCATTTAAATAACGAAATCCTATTCTAACTGGTGGTGAAAACCCATAATGAGGATC
>DAHXMX010000099.1 GCA_027371515.1 Neisseriaceae bacterium | reverse complement strand
CGCATTTTAGACGTGGCTACCATTTGCATAGCACGAGTAATTTTTTGAGTGTTTTGTACACTTTTAATTTTACCTCGAATCTCTTTTGCTGCTGACATATGTCACCCTCTTATTAATAATATACCTATAAACTCAACCTAGTTCACACCAAATATCTTTTTAAATTCAGATAATGATTTAATAATCAAATCTTCATCTTCTTTAGTCATTTCTCCGGATTTGTTAATATTATCCAACACATGAGGAGAATTAGCTTTAACATATCCAGCAAAACCAATTTCAAATTCTAAAACTTTATTAATCGGAATATTTTCATAATGACCATTGTTAACAGCATATAACGTTAAAGACATTTCTGCTTTACTCATAGGATTATATTGTTTTTGTTTCATTAATTCAGTAACAATTTGTCCGTGTCTCAACTGTTTACGCGTAGCTTCATCTAAATCAGATGCAAACTGTGCAAAAGCAGCTAACTCACGATATTGAGCCAAAGCTAAACGAATACCGCCACCTAGTTTTTTAATAACTTTAGTTTGCGCTGCACCACCAACACGTGATACCGAAATACCTGGGTTAATCGCTGGACGAATTCCAGAATTAAATAAATCTGTTTCAAGAAATATTTGGCCATCAGTAATTGAAATTACATTGGTAGGGACAAAAGCAGATACGTCACCAGCTTGAGTTTCAATAATTGGTAATGCAGTTAATGAACCTGTTTTACCTTTTACAGCACCATTAGTAATTTCTTCAATATATACCTCATTAACACGCGCTGCACGCTCTAATAAACGTGAATGAATATAAAAGACATCACCAGGAAATGCTTCACGACCAGGTGGACGACGAAGTAATAATGATATCTGACGATAGGCAACAGCTTGTTTTGATAAATCATCATAAACAATCAATGCATCTTCACCTATATCTCTAAAATACTCTCCCATTGCACAACCTGAATAGGGTGCAATAAATTGTAAGGAAGCAGCTTCAGATGCAGTTGCAACAACAATTATAGTATGAGCCAATGCACCATGTTCTTCTAATTTACTAACCACATTTGCAACAGATGATGCTTTTTGTCCAATTGCAACATAAATACAGGTTACACCAGTACCTTTTTGATTAATAATGGCATCAATTGCAACAGCTGTTTTACCGGTTTGTCGATCACCAATAATTAATTCACGCTGACCACGACCAATTGGAACCATAGAATCAATAGCCTTAATACCAGTTTCCAATGGTTGAGAAACAGATTTACGCGCAATCACACCAGGCGCAACCTTTTCAATTGGAGAAGTTAATTTGCTATTAATAGGACCTTTCCCATCAATTGGACGACCTAACGCATCTACAACTCGACCAACCAATTCTCTACCTACCGGAACCTCTAAAATACGTCCAGTACAAGAAACCTCATCACCTTCTTTGATATGCTCATAATCACCCAAAACGACAGCACCAACCGAGTCACGCTCTAAGTTCATCGCCATACCATAAACATTACCAGGGAATAAAATCATTTCTCCTTGCATAACATCAGATAGGCCATAAATACGAACAATACCATCAGTAACCGAAACCACAACACCTTTTGAGCGATAATCACTACTAGTATCAGTAGCTTGAATTTTTGATTTTATAATATCACTAATTTCGGAAGGATTTAAGTGCATGAATCACTCCTAACTTATAAGTTTAGTAGCCAAATTATTAAGGCTACCTTTTATAGATGAATCAATAACAGTGTCATTGATCATAATTTTTATACCCCCGATAAGATCTGGATTTATTTTTACTGTTGAAGTAATTGTTTTCCCAAATCTATCAGACAACAATCTTTCAAGTTTTTTTTGATCAGAGTTACTTAACGCAAACGCAGATTCGATAACTGCTTTACTAGTATTACGATCTTCTTCTACTTTTTGCTCAAATAGTTTAAAAATCTCAGGCAAACATTTTAGCTTACCATTCTCTTGTAATAAAGCTAAAAAATTCACCAAAGAATCGCGACTACTACCTAACATATCAACTAAGACTTTCAAAATATTTTTAGTTGACAATTTAGGATTATCAACCAAATCACTAAAGTCTTTACTTTGAGCAATTAAAGCTAAGTTAGACAAATCACCCAACCAAATATCAACCGTATCAGTATTCTTGGCTAGCTTAAATAATGCATTTGCATATGGATGTCCTAAACTATTATTTGACATAGTAAATTACAACTCCGCCATAATAGTTGCCAGCAATTTCTCATGTTTTTTCTGGTCAACTTCTTCTTTTAATATTTGCGTAGCACCTTGTATAGCTAGTACTGCAACTTGCGAACGCAATTGCTCTTTAGCGCGATTAAACTCTTGTTCAATTTTTGCATTTGCATCGGCAAGTATTTTATCAGCCTCTTTTACTGCGCGACTTTTTGCTTCTTCAACAATTTGATCAGCACGTTTTTCAGCATTAGCCATAATTTCAGTTGCACGAGCCTGAACTTTTTTAAGCTCTTCAGCAACTCTTAATTCTGCATCTATTAATTCTTGCTTACCTTTTTCAGCAGCAGCCAAACCATCTGCAATTTTACCTGCACGTTCTTCCAAAATTTTATTTAATGGAGGCCATACAAATTTCATTGTAAATAGTATCAGTACAGCAAAAGTAATTGCCTGACCTAATAGCGTAGCATTAATATTCATTTATAAGCCCTTCTCAATCGACTTAAGACAATTTACTTAATGTACATTTTTAACCAAATCAACTGCTGCACTCATTAATGGGTTACTAAATATAAACAATAAAGCAACTCCAACACCCATCATAGCTACAACATCCAATAGACCAGCTACAATGAATAGTTTAACCTGCAACATTGATGCCAATTCTGGTTGTCTAGCAGTAGACTCTAAAAATTTACCACCCAGTAAACCGAATCCTATCGCAGTTCCTAAAGCAGCACAACCAATCATAATTGCAGCAGCGATAGCAGTAAAACCAGATACATTAGAAATTAAAGCTTCCATATTATAGAACTCCAAGAAAAATTAAAAACAAAAAACAATAATCCACTTCAAATAAGATGATTATACACCTACTTTTAATGCGCCTCAGTTGCTAAGCCTAAATATACAATAGTTAAAACCATAAATAAAAAGGCTTGTAACGTAATTACTAGGATATGAAATATCGCCCAAGGCGCTCCTAATAACCACTGTGTACTCCAAGGTAATAATGCAATCAAAATGAATATTAATTCACCTGCATACATATTACCAAATAGTCGCAGTGCTAGTGATAGGGGTTTAGAGAACAGCTCAATTATTTGCAATAACAAATTAGCTGGAGCTAATTTAATCCCGAAAGGAGCGCTTACCAACTCCTTTATCCACCCTAATAATCCTTTAGCCTTAATTGAATATATAATAATCAAGAAAAAAACAGATATAGCCATTGCAAAGGTAGTATTAACATCAGCTGATGGTACTATACGCCAATGCGCTTTTGGATCACCAAACTGATGGTTGTAAAAACTAATCAAATCCACCGGTAATAAATCCATAAAATTCATCAAGAATACCCAACAAAATATTGTCAATGACAATGGACCTATAAATTTACTTTTTCCTGCATGGTAAATATCATTAATTTGTGTATTCACCATCTCAATAATTAATTCCACTAATAGTTGTAATTTAGAAGGATTTTCAACACGAGCTTTTCTAGCAACTGTTATAAAAACAAACAAAAACACAAACCCTAAAAGCAATGACATAAAAAATGTGTCGACATGAAACAACCAAAAACCACTTTTTACATCCACCCTAATAATCCTTTAGCCTTAATTGAATATATAATAATCAAGAAAAAAACAGATATAGCCATTGCAAAGGT
>DAHXMX010000098.1 GCA_027371515.1 Neisseriaceae bacterium | reverse complement strand
GTCTGGGAGTATCTTACTAATTAACAACCCAAATACTATAACAATCAAAAAACATGATCATGTAGATATTATATTAAATGATTACATAATTCGCTATAATGATCCAAGAAGATTTGGATTAATTAAATTTGAAACTTGTTTAGAAAAATGCTCTTTATTAAATAATCTTGGAGTTGAGCCACTTACTAAAGATTTTAATACCGAATATCTATTTAATAAAATAAAAAAACGTAAAACCACAATCAAACAATTAATTATGGATAATCATATAGTAGTCGGTATTGGTAATATTTATGCATGCGAGTCATTGTTTTTATCACATATTTTACCGACTCGCCTTGGAAGTGATATTTCAATATCTGAATGTCAAATTTTGATCAATAATATAAAGTATATTCTTAGAACAGCAATCAAACTTGGAGGTAGCAGTTTAAGAGATTATAAACAAACTAATGGTAGTATGGGATACTTTCAAAATATTCATAACGTTTATGGTAGGAAAAAGCAACCATGCAAAATATGTAATACTTTAATTCTTGATATCAGAATAGGTCAACGAAATAGTTTTTATTGCCCTACTTGTCAAATTTAACTTTGTTAATCTGACAATGATTTTGACGATGACGAATGAAACTTAATAATATTTTTATTGTTGCTAAAGTTTTTGCTTGAGCAACACTTTACCGAACAATCGCCACATAAACTCGCGCAATCTTTTTTTAGCATTTTAAATACAAAATATACTAAAACAGTCATCGCAAAAATCACAATACTGCTTACAACTATAATATCTAATAATTGATAATTCATGTTATTTTATCTCAATGTGTTATTTATATAACGCTAAAGTAACATTATATACTATAAATGCCATTACATATGCTAAAAATAACTGATAACCCAACATAATCAAAGGTAATTTCCAAGAGTTTGTTTCACGCTTAACAACAGCTAGTGTAGATGCACATTGTGGTGCAAATATATACCAAGTTAATAATGATAATCCAGAAGCTAGTGTCCAATAATGGCTTAAAATAGTGCTAAGCGCTTGACTTACATTATCTTCTGTACCACTTAATGCATATATTGTTCCCAAAGCAGATACCACTACTTCACGAGCTGCCATACCAGGAATTAATGCAGCAACCACTTGCCACGAAAATCCAATTGGAGCAAATATTGGTTGTAAAAATCTTCCTATAATACCAACAAAACTATAATCAATAGCCTCACCTATTGCACCAGAAGGCGGTAGAGGAAACTTAGATAAAAACCATAGCACAATCATAATACAAGTAATAATTGTACCTGCGCGTTTTATAAAACTCTTAGCTGGTTTAATTAATTCAATCAATACATTGCGCAAAACTGGTAATTTATAACTAGGTAACTCAATAATTGATGGTTGCCGTTGCCCTTTTAAAAAAAATAATTTCAAAATCAACGCAACAACTAACACAAAAAACATACCAATAAAATATAATCCAAACATTACTAAACCTTGTAGGTTTAAAAATCCAAATACCATTTTTGATGGTATGAAAGCACCAACCAATAATGTATAAATAGGTAATCTTGCAGAACAAGTAGTTAATGGACTAACTAAAATAGTAACTAACCTGTCATTTCGATTCTCAATAACTCTTGTAGCAATAATACCTGGAATAGCACAAGCATAACTTGATTTATTGACTGGTGATCTAGAATCACGATTGCTGGAAATGGGTTTTATTGAAGGTGCTAAATTGACCGTGTTACATTATGGATTATGGGGACGTGATCCTATTGCAGTTCGTGTTAATGATAGTAGTAGCATTATTTCATTACGTCGTCTTGAAGCATCAGTAATTTTTGTTGAGACAGTATAAATGAATAAAATGATAAATATTGCATTAGTTGGTAATCCAAACTGTGGCAAAACTGCTTTATTTAATGCAATAACAGGCAGTAAGCAAAGAGTTGCTAATTATGCAGGTGTTACTGTTGAAAAAAAACATGGTTATTTTATTACAAAGAATAAACATAATTGTACTTTGATTGATTTACCTGGTACTTATAGTTTAAGGTCAAGAAGTCCGGATGAGAGAATTACTCGTGATGTAATGGGTTATATAAATAACTAACTGCCTCATTGTTTCTATCCATAGCTAACAAATATTGAATTAAATCATTTGTACCAATAGATATAAAATCTACCATTTTAATAATACTTTTAATTGTCAATGCAGCAGATGGTACCTCGATCATTATACCAACTTTAATATTATAATTAAATGAAACACCTTTATCTAACAAATCTTGTTTAACTAATTCTAATTTACTAATCGCTTGCTTTAATTCCCAACTTGAAGAAATCATTGGAAACATAATCTGAATATCACCATGTGCTGATGCTCTAAGAATAGCTCGTAACTGAGTTTGAAAAAAATCATCTTGTGCCAAACATAATCTAATGCCATTTAAACCAAGAGCTGGGTTAGAATCTTTATTATGTTGATTATTCCAAGATGGATTTTTATCTGACCCAAAATCAGCTGTTCTTATAATTAATGGACCAGATTTTAATTGTTTAGCAATATTTGAATATATAATATATTGCTCCTCTTCAGAGCAAAAATGATTTTCATTCGCTAAAAATAAAAATTCACTTCTAAATAAACCTATACCATGAGCATTTGTTTTTATTACTTCACTAACATCATTATCACAATCAATATTAGCATATAATTGAATCTCTACACCATCTTTAGTTATTGCTTTACTATCGCTTAACTCAAATAATTTTTGTTCTGCGAATAACCATTGCAACTGACGCTCTTTATACTCATTTAAAACTAATTCATCTGGATTAACAACAATAACACCAGCAACTCCATCAATAATAACAACATCATTATCATTAATAATTTGTCTAGCAGACTGCACCCCGACAATTGCTGGAATCTCAAGATTACGGCCAATAATTACCATATGTGAAGTAAGATTACCAACTTCAGTTAAAAATCCACAAAAATCAGCATTCTTAAAACCAATTAAATCAGCAGGAGATATATCATGAGCTACTAAAATAGCATTTTTAAGATTTAAATCAGTAAAGTCAATTTTACTACCCACTAAATTCTTAAATATTTTTTCAAAAATCTGTAATATATCAAATTTACGTTCTTTTAAATATAAATCTTCCATATCATCAAATTTTTTACTTAATCTATCAGCTTGTAATTTTATTGCCCATTCAGCACCACATAATTCATTACTAATAATTTTAATTGGTTCTTTTGCTATATGAGAATCAGACAACATCATAATAGCTAAAGATAAAAATGCACTTAATTCAGCAGGTGTCTGCGATGGAACATTAGCACGCAAAGTTTCTAAATCAAGTTTAGTTTGAAACAGTGCCTGATTAAATCTGGCTATTTCATCATTTACTTGATGAGCCTCAATATGATGTTGTGAAACATTTTCTAAGGTTTTATCAATTAAGTAGGCATTCCCAATTGCAATTCCGCCACCAATCCCAGTACCATGAATTGTAAACATGCTAAAACTCTTCACCAAATTTATTGTTAATTAATGACTCTAAAGCCACTATAGCATCTTTTTCATCATCACCTACTGCTGTTAAGGTAATTATACTTGACATAGTTGCAGATAACATCATTACTGACATCAAACTTTTGGCATTAGCTATTTTGTTATCTTTACTAATTTTTATCTCAGAATTAAATTTATTTGCTATCATGACCAATTTTGATGATGCACGAGCATGAAGACCTAATTTGTTAATAATTTTACATTCTTTAGTTATCATGTATCATCACCTGTAATATGAATAATGCCAGATAGTGCGCCTTCATAAGCTTTCTTACTTACCGTATCCAAATCTTGATGTGCATATGATATTGCACGAATCAACATTGCTAAATTAAGCCCAGTAATA
>DAHXMX010000097.1 GCA_027371515.1 Neisseriaceae bacterium | reverse complement strand
AAGTTTGGGTTTAAAAGTCCAAATGAGATGGTAGCTCAAGAGTTTGCTTCTTGGTGCACTTGATTTCTGCGGATGCATTTTAGGAGTAAAGGATATGAAAAAAAGTTTATTATTTAGTAGTACTGTAGCATTAGCTATGTTGATAAATAATAGCGCATATGCAAATTTTAGTCTTTATATTTGTAATTTATCTAAACGAACGATACACTTTAAGGAGACTTATCATTATCAGGCTTATACTGACGATGATTATTCGCGAGATTTTGTGGTTGCGCCTAAGAAGTGTGGTCACACAATTAATTTTACAGGTGACACGAGGGGTTTTAGTCGTTTAGATGACCAAATTCAATGGACTATGACAGATATTAATACAGGTGAGAATTTAGGTGAGATAGATTTTCATGGTAATGACAATAGCAATTATATGAGATTTGGGATAGGTTCAGCGCAATTAAAGTTCGTTGATTATCCGAAGGATAGTATTATTTTATATCATAATAACTATATTCTTGATCATCAGTATTATCGTGTGAATCCTCTTGTTGCTAACACTGAATTACCTTTTTCTCATCGTACTACAAATTGGTTTGAACATGTATATAGTGAGGATGTACATAATATTCAAAGGAAGATATTGCAATTTAAGTTTGCAAATTCTAGCGATAGATCAGGTACAATACAAATAACTGATGGTATACCTGAATCATCTAAAACTTATGAAGATTTTAGATTAAATATGTATAATAATTAATTTAACATTAGGGGTAAATGATATGAAAAAAAGTTTAATATTTAGTAGTGCTGTAGCATTAGCTATGTTGATAAATAATAGCGCATATGCTGCTAAAGTTTCAGATTTTGGTATTTACGTTTGTAATTTATCTAAACGAACGATACACTTTAAGAAAAGCTATTATTATCAGGCTAATACTAATGATGATTATTCACAAGATTTTGTAGTTGCACCTAATAATTGTAGTGGTAGCGTTAATTTTAAAGGTAATAAAGATTGGTATCCTGGAGATAATGATCTACAATGGGTTATGACAGATGCTAATACTGGAGAGAATTTAGGTCGTATAGATTACTTCGGGGATGGTTCTAATTTTACTAATAGTCAGTATATGAGATTTGGGATAGGTTCAGCGCAATTAAGTTTTATTGATTATCCGAAGGATAGTATTATTAAAAAAGAAGATAATACTTATGATTATAGATATTACACTTTGAATCCGAAGGTTTCTCATAGTCAGTTACCTTTTTCACATCGTACTACAAATTGGTTTGAACATGTATATAGTGATGACATTTATGATGATCAAACTAATGTATCACGATTTAGCTATGCAGTGACTGGCGGTGATGGCCGTGGAGGTAGGGGTATGCTTTGGGGCGTAATTCAAATAACTGACAGTATACCCGAATCGGCTAAAACTTATGAAGATTTTGCATTAGTAGGTAAATAAAATTTATTATATATAAATTGTGTTAAAGTCCTCATGATTTGAATCATGAGGATTTTTTAAATTCATGATTAGTGTTCAACTAAATTAGTAATATAAATAAGATAAGCGTAACAGCCTGTAAAAGCTGAAAAAGCTGAAACGCGTATAATGTGGTAGACAGTGTATGGTATAATAACGCTTCTAAATTAAAACTAATTGAGGAATTAATAAATGATGAGAAGGCCGTACGTTGACTTTAACTATCTTAAAAATGAATTAAAGCCAATTTTTAAGGTACAATATTTAAGTAATGATATTATTGCAGGTATTATTGTTGCCTTAATTGCTATACCTTTGAGCTTGGCTGTGTCGTTAGCATCCTCCGTACCACCAATTGTTGGGTTAATATCTGCTATTGTTGGTAGTATTATTGCAGCAATATTTGGTGGTTGCACTTTAGCGATTACAGGACCTGCGGTTGCTATGACGGTTATAATTTCACAGTGCGTTGAAAGGTATGGCTTAAATAGTTTGCTTATTATTGGCTTGATTTGCGGTGTTTTACAAATCATATCTGGATTGTTTCGTTTTGGGCGTTTTACTAAACTAATTCCACAGCCTGTTACATCAGCATTTATTGCAGCAATTGGTGTAATAATAATTATCAATCAAATACCAAATATATTTGATGTTGGTAGCAATAATCACTATCATTTGTTTACTATATTATCACATATTAATTATTATGTTGAAAACATGTATCCATTAAATTTTGTTATGACATTAATAACAATATTATTAATTGTATTTTTACCTTACAAAATACCTACTCCATATGCTTTAATAATTGCCATATTAATACCTTCATTATTTATATATTTTAGTCATTTACCTAATATTAAATTAGTTGGTTTTATTCCAAACTCATTATCAAGTTCAAATTTAACTGTTGGTATTAACTTTACAAATTATCATTCATTAATTTTAAGTGGTTTTGCAGTATTTGCTATCGCATCTTTAGAAACGTTATTATCTGCTCGAGCAATGAATAATCGTTATAAATCTAATTTGTCATATAAACCAAATCAAGAATTAATTGGACAAGGTTTGGCTAATATAGGTGTTGCATTATTTGGTGGAATGCCAGTAACTGGAGTTATTGCGCGATCTTCTGTAAATGCCGAAGTTGGTGGCAAAACTCGTCGTGCAGCTATTGTTCATGCAATATTTTTAATTGGTTTAGTTTATTTGTTTCCATCTATACTTGAGAATATACCTTTATGTGTATTGTCTGCAATATTAGTAATTGCTGGATTGAAAATGATAAATTATAAAGAAATTATTCACTTTTGGAAACACGATAAGTTTGATGTTGTTATTTATTTAACAACTTTTATAACTATTATAAGCTCAGATCTTGTTGATGGTATTCAAACTGGTTTGATTCTTGCGATAGTAATTTCTGCAATCAAAATGTTATTAACTACTAAAAGTATTGTGCAGCTATGGTCTAATAATGCAGTTATTAGGGTTAGTTTAAGTGGTAATATGTCATTTTGGTCATTTGAAGAATTAGGTAGTATAACTGATTCGATATTGATGAAAAAAGATCAATTAAAATTTGTAATTTTTGAATTTTCTGAAGTTAAAATTATTGATAATACAGGAGCTCGCCATTTGATTGATTCAGCTCAAGAGCTTAATAGCTGTGGTATTAAGGTTATTTTTCATGGGGTAAATGCTGAACAGCTTAAAACTCTGACTATAAATTCAATTAATTCAACTAATCCATTTATAATTACTATTACCGAAAATGATGTTAAGCAAGAGCTTGAAAAAGATGGAGTTACTCATTTACCGACAGATGTTTTACGTCATGGAGTATCAAAATTTTCTCGTTATGCTGAAGATTATAAAGGTTTAATTAGTACCTTAGCTCAAGGTCAAAATCCACACACATTATTGATTACATGTTCAGATAGTCGTTTAAATCCAAATGCGTTTTTTGGAGCAAGCCTTGGCGATTTATTTATTGTACGTAATGTTGGAAATGTTGTACCTCCGTATTCAGCTACAGAGCAACATAGTGAAATGGCCGCGGTTGAATTTGCTATTAATGGGCTAGGTATTAGAAATATTGTTATTTGTGCACATACTGAGTGTGGTGCAGTTAAAGCATCTATTAAAGATCTTCATTACAATACTAAGTCAGGATTAGATAACTGGTTAGAAATAATTAAGATTGGGTTTAGAAAAGAAAACCCTATTGATGCAGATGATGGAGTGCAAATTAATTTGTTAAATCAAGTTAAACATTTAAAAAGCTATCCATTGGTTAAAAAATTACTGATGAAACAACAATTAACCATATCAGCTTGGATTTATGATGTGCATTCAGCAAGGGTCCTTGAATGGGATGAGCTGCAAAATAAATTTATTTGCACAACATATAAAACAGAGTTAATCAACTCTGAAAATACAGAAGTAGATAATCAGCC
>DAHXMX010000096.1 GCA_027371515.1 Neisseriaceae bacterium | reverse complement strand
TATTGGATCATTCAATGAATCTAAAACTAAACTTGTATTTTGCAACAGCCTGCTTGCAGTTGTTACATCATTATATAAAATAAGCCATTCATTAGCTAACCCTATTAATTCATTTAATAAATTAATTATATTATGTTTATTATCATCTGGTGTTAAATCATCAATACGTTGGTTAATATCAGCGATACCTTTATCTAAGGTTTGTAATTGAGTTTTGTTATTTGCAATATCAGCTCTTAATAATGCTAAATTGTGTTGTAACTCTATAGTAGCTGTTTTTTTATATTCAAGACTTTGATAATATAAATATCCTGAAGCAGCTAAAGCGCCAATAGATAATATAAATGCTATAAAAGATAAAAATCCACCTCTTCTTTTTACTGCTTCAGTCATATTATTTTTCTCCCACTAAATCTGCAATGTGACTTATATTAGTACTTAATTGTATTTTACTTACCCCAAATCTAATAAGTTGATTTTTAATGTTATCATGAATTACTATATAAGACTGCTTTATTAATTCATTCTCCAAGTTTAATTTGGCACCTATGCTAAACAATTCTAAAGCAAGCTTTTTTGAAGTAATAATTATACCTTTTAGCTCTTGATTAGAAATTATATTTTTCAATTTAACACTATCTTCTAATATGTTTTTATGACGATATAACGAATAGATATCTAATCCATTAATTTTGCTTAATTCAGTAGAATAACTCTCTTTATAACAAGTTAAATACATTACCGGCAAATCATCTTTAATTAATCCATTATCTATTACTGCCTGTATACCGCTATTATTAACCGGATATACCACATGTTTTAAACCATTGGTAATTAAATAATTAGCGCTGCCTTTACCAACTGCAATATATTCAATGGCACTATTTTGCTTAAATAATTCAATTAACTTATGCGCTATCAACTCCGATGATACAATTACTTGTTTATAAGTGTTAATTTTATGTATAACTTCGGTTATTTTTTCTTCAATAAACTCTATATCGAATAAATTTAATGCTTGATAACTACATCTTAGATTATTAAAAATCAACTCAAAGCGTGCCAATTGATATTTACTACAAATGAGCAAATACATTTTAATGATACTTTTTTAAAATCTCAATACTGCCAGCAGCAATTAATTGACTTACACATCGTTTAGCCAAACTCAAATAATCATATCCAGCTATATAATTATCTTCCACAAAACTACTTATTTGTTGATTATTTTGAATATCATAAACTACAGCATTTACACTAATAACATGACCTTTAATTGTAGCATGCACCCCAAGCGGAACACTGCAACTAGCATTAAGTGCTTGCCCTATACTGCGCTCTAACATAGTGCATATATAACTTGACTCATCATTTAAAACAGCTAATTTTTTACACAATTCAAAATTATTACTCAAAACCTCAACCGCAATAGCACCTTGACCAATACTTGGTACAAATTGCTTGATATCTAATTGTTCACGAATTCTATCTCTAGCACCTAAACGAATCAATCCCGCACAAGCTAAAATAATTGCATCATACTCACCATCATCTAATTTTTTTAACCGAGTATTTAAATTACCACGCAACAGTTTAACTTTATATTGCGGATAATATTGATTTAAAATAGCTATTCTACGGATAGATGATGTACCAATTATCGCACCATCTGGTAATGCTGATAATGATTGATATTTATTCGAAACAAAAGCATCATGCGGATTCTCACGCTGTAAAACCGCAACAATTTTAAAGTTATTATCCATATTTGCCGGCAAATCTTTTAAAGAATGAACAGCCAAATCAACATCTTGACTTAACAGTGCTTTTTCTAACTCTTTAATAAAAAGCCCCTTACCACCAACTTTATCTAAACTACGATCTAATATTTGATCACCTTTGGTAGTAATACCAATAATTTTCGTATTTAACAATGGATAATAATTAATTAACTGAGCTTCCACATACTTAGCTTGCCACATAGCTAATTGACTATTACGCGTAATTATCTTAATCATATTTGCTAATTAATTAATTTTTTCAATATTAAAACCTAATTGCACTTGATATAATCCAAAATACACTCCAGCTTTAGCTAATAACTCTTCATGACGACCAGTTTCAACAATCTGTCCATGTTCTAATACAATAATATTATCGGCATTTAATACTGTTGATAAACGATGCGCAATCACAATTGTTGTTCTATTTTTCATTAATCGATCTAGTGCCTCTTGTACTAGTTTCTCGGATTGATTATCAAGTGCCGATGTGGCTTCATCCAAAATCAAAATCGGTGCATCTTTTAATATCGCACGTGCAATTGCAATTCTTTGTTTTTGACCACCTGATAAACGAGTACCGTTTTCACCAATATGAGTATCAAAACCATTGGGTAATTGCTCAATAAATTCTAATGCATTAGCAAATTTAGCTGCAGCTATAACCTGCTCTTTAGTATATTTCTGATTATTTGAAGCGCCATATGCTATATTGTTAAATACCGAATCATTAAACAATACAACATCTTGACTAACTAATGAGATATTATTACGTAATTCAGTTAGCTTAATATCATTAATATCAACACCATCAATGCTAATCGTTCCAGATATTGGTGTATAAAAACGTGGAATTAAATTAGCAATGGTAGTTTTACCACTACCTGAACTACCTACTAAAGCTACAGTCTGACCAACATTAATACATAAACTTACATTATCAATGATATTACGTTCTGATGTATTATATCTAAATACCACATTATCAAAACGAATATTTTGTTTAACACCAGCTAAAGATTTAACGCCATTATCTAATTCTTCAACATTATCTAAAAAACCAAATACAGACTCAGCAGCAGTTAAACCTTTTTGCAATGACTGTGTCACATTAGTAATCCGTTTCATTGGTGCAAAAATCATAATCATTGCTGTAATAAACGACACAAAATCTCCAGCAGTAAAACCGCTTACTTTTGATTTAGATGCAGCAAAATATAATATTAAAGCTAATGCACAAGATACTAAAAATTGACTAAGACCTGAATTAAGTGATGCAGTTGCCGCCTGACGTACATTATTAGTTTTAATTGCATTAATGCTTTGATTAAATCTACTCTCTTCATAATCATGCCCACCAAACAATTTAACTACTTTTTGTCCCTGCACAGCCTCGTTAATAATTTGAGTCATTTCACCATATTGTTTTTGATTGTGGTGACTTAACCGACGAATACGATTAGATAACACCTTAACTAAAATCAATACAAAAGGTAATGTAAAGAAACAAAATAAAGTCAATTCCCAGTCAGTATAAAATAATAATCCTAATAATCCAATAATAGTTACTCCGTCTTTAAATACAACGGTAATCACATTAAACCCAGCTTCAGTAATCTGCGTTACATCAAAAATAATTCTAGACATAATACGACCTGAATTATTATCATCATAATAAGATAATGGTAAACGTAACAAACGTGCAAACATAATTCGCCGCATTTTTTCAACTACAGTTCCAGATAACCAGCTAGTCATATAGTCATTAATATATGATGAAATAGCTCTAATCAAAAACACCACAATAACTAATATTGGTGTAACTATAATTGCAGTTTTATTTTGATCTACAAATCCCTTATCAATCAAAGGCTTCATAATACGTGCAAACATAGGCTCAGTAATTGCAGCAACTATCATTGCCGCAACAGAAATCAAAAACCGCCCTAAATATTCCGACATATAACTATAAATACGCATATATAATTTCAACGAACTTTGCAAGTTGATTTCTTTATTTTTATCTCTTTTCCCCATTATCAATACCTTCTAGGATGAATAATTAAATTTATAATAAGTTTTGCAACCAACCTACATTGTACCATATTAATCCCAAAATATTCACACAGTATTCAACGCCCAAAAACTATATTTGCTCTATTTTTAAGTAAAAT
>DAHXMX010000095.1 GCA_027371515.1 Neisseriaceae bacterium | reverse complement strand
TTGCATGGATTAAAGAGGTTTATTTTTAAATTATTTTGGTTGTTATTACCATTTCGCTATGCTACTAAATTAACTACTATATCTCAGGTAACAAAAGATATATTAATTAAAGAAGTAAAATTAGATTTAGATATTAGAATAATTAAGAATTGCTATAATGATAGGATTTTTAAACCATGTATTAGAGAATATAATTCACAATTACCTACTATATTACATGTTGGAACTGCTGTAAATAAAAATCTATCTCGTTTAATTAAGGCAATCACTGGACTTGATTGTAAATTAGTAATTATTGGCGTATTGAGTTCTCATGATATAGAATTATTAAAAACAAATGCGATTAATTATCATAATGTGTCAAATATAAGCATAGAGCAGGTTTATCAGTATTATTGTGATGCGGATATAGTAAGTTTTATCTCTTTATATGAAGGATTTGGGATGCCTATTATTGAAGCTCATGCTACAGGACGAGTAGTTATAACTTCTAATCTTGAACCGATGCGAACGGTTGCTGGTGATGCTGCATTACTTGTTTGCCCTGAATCAATTGATGAAATTCGAGATGGTATTTTAAAGCTAATGAATGATAATCAATTACGTACTGAATTAATTGAGCGTGGATTTAAAAATGCATTAAATTATTCAGCTATAAATATTGTAAATCAATATTATGAAGTATATAATCAGATTTTTAAACATGCCAATTAACTGAAGGAACTATATGAATAATAAAGTTAGTTCTGGAATTGAACATAGGTTCTTCAAAACTACAGCTGTATCTTGGCTTTCCACTATTACTAGCATTGCAATGCAATTAATTGGCGTGCCAATCTGTTTAATATATTGGGGTAAGAGTAATTACGGAGCTTGGCTCATGATATTTGCTGCATTTACAATGATGCGTACTATTGATAATGGTTTTATTGCATATATTGGGAATAGAACTAATATTTTATTTAATAAAAATATAGCTGAAATGCAACAAGTATTATCTTCCGCTATTTATGGGATACTTATTCTTGGCGCGTTACAAATTATAATATTGCTAACACTTTATTTTACTAATAGCATGAGCCTTATTATCAATACAAATGATATTACAACCATAACAACACAGCAAATAGTATTAGCACTAATGATTATGAGTATTAATTGGATTGTAGTATGTGGATACATTGGCATTTTACATCGTTTTTTGATATCTGTTGGTATGATATATCAATTGATGTGGTGGATGTTGTTATTAAATGCATCACAGATTATCTTTGTAATTATTGCTGCTTATTTTCAGGTGAGTATTGTAATGGCTGCAGTGCTTTTTTCTTTTTCACAGTTATTGGTTTATATTCCTTCTGCAGTTTATATTAAGATGCGTTTACCTAATTATTTTCCATGGATTAATAATCCAAGACTTGATATTGCTTTGGTTGAACTTAAAGGATCTACGCCAATGATCTTAAATCTGATAATGCAACAAATCGGTAGCGGTGGCTTGGTGATATTGGTATCTGCAATAATGAGTATTACTGTTGTTCCTATTTATTCAACACTTAGAACTTTAACTAATTTAGGTGTTACTGTTGTTAATATAGTAACAGCACCACTATTACCTGAATTAATGCGTTTTTATAGTCGTGAAGATTGGAAGTCTTTATTAATCATTACTCAGGCTTATTTTATATTAATAATGTTAATAATTAATATACCAATCATGTTATGCTATCCTTTTGCTTTTGATGTTTTTACATTATGGACAAAGCATAAATTAAGCTTTGATTATAGTTTATTTGCTTTTTTGTCGGCTTCAGTGGTAGTGTTTAGCATGAATGGATTGTTTAATACTTTCTTAACTGGGATTAATCATCGCAATTATTTAATTGTATCGTCAGTCGTGCGTGGTCTTTTAGTGTTTGGATTAAGCTGGATATTTATGCAATTTTATGGTTTATCGGTGGTTGGTTTGGCAATATTAATTTCTGAGGTTTTATTATTGATAATCAATATTCAGACATTTTTTAAAATAGAATTAAGAAAGTTTGGTTGGGTTAAACAGCGGATATTGTCATGGTCTAATTTAATTGGTTTTACTGCTCCAATTGTTTTTCTTTTTGTGTCAGGAATAACACGAAAATATATAACATTTGGTTATTTGGTTACATTTTTATTATTGGTGGTGAGTATTTATTACTCATGGCAGGGTTTAGATTTAAGTATTAAAAAAAGAATTATAAATTTAATTTTTAGAAAAAATATAAAATAATTTCAAGGTGAAATACAAGAATGAATAATATGAAAATATTAGTGTTAGGAAAATTTTATACAGAAGGTTTTGCGTTACATATTAAAGAAACATTGTTGGATATGGGACATCAAGTTTTTTGTTATGAAGTTGGTTCTCTTATAGCCAATAATAGTAAATCTCATTTTTTAAGTATTATTAATAAAATGAGAAATGTTTTATATGAGGTAACTGATAATTTACCTAGCATTCGTAATAAAAGAATTAAATCGTTATTTAAATTAGTTGCAATGAAGAATCCTGATATTATTCTTGTATGTTATGATTTCTTATTACCTAGTGAAGTAGTCTATCTAAAAGAGAATTTCCCAGAAACTAAGATTGCAATGTGGTTTCCTGATACTTTAGTTAATTTTGGGCGCAGTTATTTTATGAATGCCCCATATGATGCATTATTTTTTAAAGATCCTTTTATTATTCATGCATTATTTAATGTATTAAAAACACCTGTGTATTATATGCCAGAATGTTTTAATCCGCAACGTCATTTTTTACCAGATGGTATTGATATTGAAGATAAATATAAATGTGACATCACCACTGCAGGTACTCTTCATTCATGGCGTGTCGCTTATTATCAACATTTAACTAAATATGATGTTAAATTATGGGGTCCTCATCCACCATTATGGATGCCCAAAGAGTTAGTTAATAATTTGCATCCAAATCATGTGGTTTATAATCAAGATAAAGCAAAAGCTTTTTTAGGTGCCAAGATCGTGTTAAATAATTTGCTTTATGGTGAAATATGGGGAGTAAATGTTCGTACTTTTGAAGCAGCTGGTATTGGTGCTTTTCAAATGGTAGACTGGAGGCCTGGGTTAGAGCAATTATTTGTTGATGGTAAAGAAATTATTACTTATAAGAATTTAGCAGACATGCATGAGAAAATAGAATACTATTTAGCTAATCCTAAGCAACGACAAGTAATTGCTGAGGCTGGTAAAATACGAGCTTTTAAAGAACATACTTATCGGCATCGTTTAGAGCTAATTTTAGCAACTTTAGCTAATAAGGCTAAGGGTTTTAATTTACCTAATGTGTAGGATTTATGGCTAGAGTATTATTATCACCACCTTTATTGGCGCTTGTAACTATTACGTCAGCAACAGCTACGTATAATTGTCTGCTTGCAGATTTTTTTTCTTTAGAACAGTCTTTTATCATATTAACTATGATCTTAATAGGGTATCTTTTATATGAGATATTTAGATTTATTCAGATAGATAGTAATCCACGAATATTGTTTGGTCAACCTTTGGTGTGTTCTATTATGACATTTATGCTTTATTATGGATTTACTAATATTTTATATTTTTTACCCCCCAAATATACAATTTTAGTTAATGTTAATCCAGTTATTACGGTGTATATGAATAAATTATTGTTAGCTGTTATTATTGCAGCCACCGGTATATGGTTGGGTTATTGGTCAAAACTTTCATTATGGTTTCTTAATTCTAATTATTTACAACAATTAAAAAATAAGTATTTTACTCATCAAGTAGAGATAAATGATAGCATATTAGTAGTAATATTTGCAATTAGTGTAATTGGTCATCTATTAGAAATATCATTTGGTGTGTTTGGGTATAGTAGCCACTATAATCTATATATTGCAGCAGCTAACTATACACAATATTTTATCATTAGTGAA
>DAHXMX010000094.1 GCA_027371515.1 Neisseriaceae bacterium | reverse complement strand
TACTATAAATAGTTTGTAAAGTACTATATAACCCACTTAAACTTACTGTTTTTATTTTTATTTTGATTGTTTTATCTACTGTTGCGATTTTTAAAATGGTTAAAACTGGATTTGTGCCAGTCGAAGATCAAGGGTTGATTTTTGCAACGTTAAATTTACCATCAGATACAAGTTTAGAGAAAACAGCTAGTGTGTCTAAAAGACTATCAGATAAAATCACTCAAATTAGTGCGGTAGACTCTATGGTAACGATTGTTGGATATGATTTTTTAGATAATGGCTCACAAAAAACATATGCTTCATCTATGTTTATTGCATTAAAAGATTGGAGTGTAAGACATTATCTAAAAGGTGATGCTAATAGTGTAATCAAGGAGGTTTTATCGTTTGGTAAGTCTTTTGCTGGTTCTGTCATTAAAGCGTTTAATCAACCAACTATCCGTGGTTTAAGTACAACTGGAGGTGTTGAATTTTATATAGAAGATCGAGTAATTGGCGATATTCATAAATTACAAGATAATGCTGATAAATTAATAAAAAAATTAATGACGCATAAGGAAATAGCATCAGCTTATCAAACCCTAGATACTAATGTAAATGAGGTGTCAATGCTACCTAATATTGCTATGGCAAAATTTTATGGCGTAAGTTTAAGTGGGTTATATAGTACTTTACAAACTATTTATAGTAATAATAATGTGAATTATGCATATATTATGCAAGATTTAGTATGGGTGATTTTGCAAGCTGATGCACAATTTCGTAATACCATTGACAGTATTAGAAATGTTTATATACGTGGAAATTATACGGCTGATTCTTCAATCAATATGGTGCCGCTTGGTTCAGTGGTTAATATTAAACAAACAAGAAGTGCTCAGGTATTACAGAGATTTAATGGTTATATGGCAACCAAAATTATAGTTAATCCTGCTTTTGGTTATTCTTTTGGTGATGTTATGAAAATCATAACGCAAGAGATGAGTAGTATTTCCAAATCATATAATTATGATTGGTTTGGTACTAGCTATCAAATGAAATTATCGCAAAAAGCTTCAGTAACTGCATTTGTATTTTCTTTGATGATGATTTATTTGGTACTAGCAGCATTATTTGAAATGTGGCGCTTGCCAATTGTAGTGATATTAGGAATTCCTTGTGCTTTATTCGGTGCTTCTATAATCTTATTATTAAGTGGTTTAACTAATGATTTATATTTCCAAATTAGTTTGATTGCTTTGCTTGGTTTGTCAGCAAAAAATATTATTCTTTTGGTTGAGTTTGCTTTGCAATATTATAACCAAGGGCATGATATTTATGTAAGTGCTATTCATGCAATAAAACTACGCTTCAGACCAATTATTATGACATCAGTTACTTTTATATTTGGTACATTACCATTGGTATTTGCTAATAATGCTGGTGCTAATGCTCAGCATTCTGTGGGATTAGGTATCATAGGTGGTATTTTAGGTTCAATGTTTTTAAGTACATTGCTTACTCCAGCGTTTTTTGTAATAATCATGAAAAATCATAAGCGTAAGCCAATAGAAGAATGGTTTAAAGTGAATTAATAAATGTTTAGTTTTTTTATTAAAAATCCTGTTTTTTCCGCAGTAATATCAATTATTATTGTTATTTGTGGCATAGTCTCAATATTAAATTTGCCATTGGCTGAATATCCAAATATTGCACCACCTACAATTACCATTTCAGCTCATTATCCTGGTGCTAGTGCAGATGTTGTTCAAAAAACTGTAGGCTCTCCTATTGAAGATCAAATTAATGGTGCTAACGGTATGATTTATATGAACTCAGTAATGTCAGGAAATGGCGACTATAATCTGGTTATTACGTTTGCTACTGGTACTGATTTAAATGCCGTGATTGGAGATGTATTAAATCGTTTAAATACCGCACTACCAATGTTACCAGTTATTGTTCAAGATCTTGGAGTAACAATGCGTAAAAGTTCGCAAAATTTACTTATGTCTATTGCAATAAAAACTAATGGCGGGCATGATATGGCATATTTAAGTAATTATACTTATCGTGCTATATATACTGAATTAGCACGTGTAAATGGAGTGGGTGATATACAAATTGTAGGCGCAAGAACATATTCTATGCGAATATGGTTAAAACCAGATCAAATGGCTAAACTTGGTGTTACTGTTGATGATGTTAAAAATGCAATTATGGATCAGAATATTCAAGTAGCAGTAGGGCAAGCTGGAGCTCCGCCTACTGTAAAACAACAATCTTCACTTGTGGTGAATTTAGTTGGCCAAAGTTATTATAGCGATCCTAAACAGTTTGAACAAATTATTGTACGTAGCGTACAAAATAGTGCTCAATATATTCGAATTAAAGATATAGCTCGTGTAGAGCTTGGTGCTTTTAGTTATGATACAACCAATAAATTAAATTTAGAGAATACAATTGGATTGCAAATATTTTTAGATCCAGGTGCTAATCAATTAGCAGTACATAAAGCAATTATGGATACCATGCAAAAACTTGGGCAGCAATTACCAGATGGCATTACTTATACAATATCATTTGATAATACTAAATTTATTAAAAAATCGTTATCTAATGTTATTGAAACATTAAGAGATGCATGTATTTTAGTATTTACAATAGAATTAAGCGGAACCATTGACTCAGAAGAATTACGTACATATAAATTATCTAATTGAAATGGTGTTGTTCTAAATTTAGCATCACTTTGTGCTATTACCCAAAATAAATCACCCATAATATAAAAATAATTTGTTAAAGCTGGTCCATAGTTAGCCTCTAAAGCTAAATAAGCATCACTTACCGTTACGCCATAATAATATGCTCTATCTTGATCTACAATTATTTCATATGCTTGACTACGAGGATTAAAGGTATAATAGCTATTTTCAATATTTGGATTTTGCTTAATTTTATCAGTTATCTGTTTTGCATATTTATCTAATAAATAATAATCACCTAACACCTTATCCTGAATATAAACTTCCACTCCATTAGTATTGCTTAAACCATCAATAGCTGGTGTATTATAAGCAATAAAATTTGCATCTTTTTGCCGATAACCATATTGATTAGCTTGTTTAATATAATAATTTACATCATGCTTTCTATCATCCCAATCCAATAAATCAGTAGTAACAGTTGATACATTTGTTTTAATTGAGCCTGCATTTAATGAATCAATACCTATTAAGCTAACAACATTATCTACACCGCCTTCTGTTAATAAATGGTGAATATATTTATCTACCACCACTTCATTACGTTGCAAAGATGCATTATTAGGTAATGTTACTTGAGTAACATAATATCCTTTATCTTCATTAGGAATAAAACCAATTGGCAAAATATAAAATATAATTACTGTTAAAATTATTACGCTAATAAATATAGACATAAATAATTTGGGCATACTTAAAATATATTTAACCACTGTAATATATTTATCAGTAATCTTTTCAAAAATTGTATTAAATTTAACTAATAAATAATGTGGTTTAGATAACACATTATGCTCTTTAAGAAATGTGGCACACAACGATGGTGTTAAGGTCAATGCTATTACCCCAGATAACACAACCGCAATAGAAATAGTGACCGCAAATTGCTTATATAAAATACCTGTTAGCCCGCCTAAAAATGCAGCCGGAATAAAAGCACAGCATAATACTAATACAATTGAAATTAATGCACTTGCAACCTCTTTCATAGTTTGAATACTTGCTTTTTTAGCCGACAAACCTTCTTTATGCATAACACGCTCAACATTTTCAATCACAACAATTGAGTCATCTACTACAATACCAATAGATAAAATTAAACCAAATAATGTTAAATTATTAATACTAAATCCGGTTATATACATTCCAGCAAATGTTCCAATTATAGCAACTGGAATAGTTAACAACGGTATGACCGTAGCGCGAAGCTTTTGCAAAAAA
>DAHXMX010000093.1 GCA_027371515.1 Neisseriaceae bacterium | reverse complement strand
TTTGACTCCAATTTTTAGTTACAAATTATAGCTCAAAATTAAGCCCTCAAGTGGTGCACCTCACCTCAGCGGATGCATTTAAATAGCCAAGCGCTATTTTACCATAAATAACACATTAGCTTAACTTATTAATTACTAATAACGGCGTTTAGGTTATTTGTCTTACTACTACCAGCAGGGAAGGTATCAGCAGTCCAACCGCCAGACCCAGTAGTTGAGTGCTCTGATACGCCACCTTTACCAACAGCAACAAAAACACCGTTACAGGCAACTGACAATAAATCATTAGTTGATGATGAGGTAGCAGTACTCCACCTTGCACCAAAGGCAGAAAATAAAATGGTTCCAGCATCACCTACTGCAACACAGCCCATATTATTTTGGCAAGCAATTGAATTAAGATTATTCGTAGTACCAGATGTAACTTGGCTCCAATTTTTACCATTGGATGAATTAAAAATCGTTCCGTTATTACCAACTGCTATATAAATACCATTATAATAAGAAACGCTATTTAAGCTAGTAGTTGCTAACGAAGTAGTAGCTACCGACCAATTATTATAATTACTACTAATTAAAACTGTGCCACTATTGGCAGAGTTATTACCACCTACTATAACACATGTTCCGTTATTGCAAGTCATACCATTTAAACTATTAGTTGTTCCAGATGATAAAGATGACCAATAAAGTGGTAAATTGGTTGATTGTAATATCGTGCCACTCTCACCGATTATAAAACATAAATTTTGCGAAACACAATAGCCATAATTATAGGTAAAAACACTACTTGCTGATGGGGGATTATTTATCTGTGTCACATTTGAAATACTCTTTGCACCAATAGGCATATAATAATAATGACCTTGATTATCTATTAAAATATAATATTGCCCATTTGTAGCAATACTTTTTAATCCGGGAGTAATCCAGTTAGTAGCATCATTTGATTTTAAAATAGTACTTACCCCAGTTACCCAAATATTGCTGCCATCAGTATATGCACCAGTTAAATTTGGTTTAGTAGCTTGTCCGGTTATTAATGCTGTTTGTGTTGTCCATGGTCCATTTGGATTAGTTGCAGTTAGATTTACTCCAGTATTACCAACTGCTAAATAAGTTCCACCATTTATATTATTAGCATATATAACACGATTAAGGTGAGTTGCATTGGTCGAAACTTTGGTATAAGTTCCACTTGGATTAGTTGTTGTATATATATTACCATCAACTAATGTTACAACATAAGTACCATTTTCAAATAATGCGCTGGTAACTTTCTTTGCTGCTGGGCTAGTTGTATTGGCTCTCCATGCTGCACTTGGATTAGCAATAAGTCCTGTACTACTTAAACCATTAGAATTCCAAGCTGTTAATTCATTATTTATAGAATCAAAAGCTACTGGGGTAAAATTATTATCAGTTTTTTTTGCTTGACCAGATGAAGTGGCTAACCAGTTTGAGCCATTAGTTGAGGTGACTAGCCCAGTATCAACAAGATTATCGGCAATTGTAGCTACATATGCTGCATTAGTTCCATTAGTAAAATAAAATATATCATTAATTGCTGATTTATTAGCGGGCAGAAATAAAGCATTCCAACTACTACCAAGATTATTACTTTGTATAATGCAATCATAACCAGTTCTAGTACAGACCGAAGCAAAAGCTTTACGGACTCTACCACAGGTATAATAATATGTGCCATCATAGATCACCGAACAGGTGCTAAGATTCAACGCTGCCGTGCCACCTAATGGACTTTCTTCCCAAAATAACCCATTTATTGAACTATATTCAATAGAACCATCATTAAGAGTCATTACATAAGTACCATTATTTACCAACATACTATTTGCATAAATTGTTGTATTTTTAAACGGGCTACTAAAAACAGCGTTCCACTTGCCAGCACCTCCAACTGGAGATGTGAAAAACATGCCAAAATCTCCTACAGCTGTAAAAGTAGCCCCAGTTACTGATGAATACGGTATAGCTAAACTTGAATTAGAATAAGTTAATGTTCTACCTAATTGATCATAATAAGTTCCTACTATACTAAGAGTAACCATGCCACTTTCTACGGTAGTTGGATTATAGCTAAGTATCAAATTACAACTATCACCAACGGCTAGACTTTGTCCATTAGTGCATGTGCTACCACTTACAAAAGAACTCATTGCTGGATTTTGGGTGCTAATATCATTAAACTGCAAATTTTGCAGCGCTATATTACCACTATTGGTTATATTTACAGTTAAATAATTATTACCAAGATTTTCTACTACATTACTAAAACTACCAATAGCCATCAAATTCAATAGCGGAGATGGCACAATGCTCATATAAACAACATTTAATGGGACTAGATGATTACCGCTAGCATTATTATAACTAATAATTACTGATGATTGACCGCTAATACTACTATTAATATTAAGGTCAAAAGTACAAGATTGTGCAGTATTTAGCGTGCTAGTGCAGGTATTATTTTGAATTTGTAATGGCGTTATACCAAAAATATTAACTCCTGTTGCTACTTGCCCACCATTATTTAGAAGATTTACAGTGACTGGATGATTGCCATCTGATGGATTAATAACTGCATTTAATTCTGAAGAAATAATATTAGCGCTATAGTTAGGAGTTATTGTTACAACACCTGAATAAGAAATTATCGATTTTAATACATTATCGCTACTTACAGATTCATTATAAGCATTGATAGTAACCGATCTATTGGCAGCAATTATTTTCATTGCCGGTATTAATATTGTGCACATATTATGTGTACTTGTATTTAATTCAGAACAAATTACGGCTAAGTTTTTATTGCCAAGCTTTGCTTCTATTTTAGAATAAGATTTGCTTAATAAAACAGGAATACTTAATCCTGATAATGAACTAACCCAATTATCCTTATCAGATATAATTACACTTTGGTCTTGAGCTGAATTTGATGAATTCAGAAAATATGAATAATTATTACTAAAATTGATAATCTGTTTAAGATTTATTTTATGATTGTTTGCTGTTTTATATACTATATCAAGTTGATATCCACTTTCTTGATTAGCAAAGATTTTTAAATAACATGTTTGATTTGGTGCTATGACATCACAAGATGTAGCATCTAAATAGTTATTAACTGGTAATGTTTGTTTATCTTGAATAACGCCAATAGAAAAAGAAAAAACTGTTTGATTACTATTATTTTGAATAGGTAATAATACATACTCATTAGCATATACAGAATATGGAATTGTGCTCACATGCCCAATATTTAATGAACCAACAAAATTATTTTGATTATCCATTTGTTGCAAATTATTACACGATGATAATAAAGATAAAACAACAATGGACAATATCCAAAATAAATAATTTAGTTTATTCATTTATCCATCCACCTAGATATACTCCATGCCTAGTACTTTATAATCAAAAGATAGTCTTAGTTAGACTAAGACTATCTTTTTTAAATTCAAGTTAAAATAATTTTTATTTAATTTTATTAACTTGAATAATAAAAACTAGCATTTTGAACTATACTATTAGTACTTCCAGCTGGTGTTACGCCAGCAGGTGTTACATAGTAGTTAAAATAAACGCTTTCTGGTACTGGTTGATAAGGTTTATTAGTAACTGGTATTACACAGCTTCCGCTTGTAATAGTACAACTACCGCTACCAAAAGAATACTGATTTGACAGTGGAGAGCT
The DNA here is from genome assembly GCA_027371515.1 of Neisseriaceae bacterium. GTDB lineage: Bacteria > Pseudomonadota > Gammaproteobacteria > Burkholderiales > UBA11063 > Aquella. Next base: position 271 of record DAHXMX010000093.1, on the reverse strand, counting down.
CTCTATGGTAATAACTGTTCCATCTGGAGTACCAGTAAAGGTAAAGTTATTAGTTCCACCTAATCCACCAGTAGTCCAAGTAGGAGTAGTAGTAGTAATATTTGCCAACAAACTAGTAGTTACATAAATACTATTACTATTACCATAGTTACCAGTCCAAACTGGGAAGTTATTAACATTTGTACCAGTTGCTGTATCATTATAACTATATCCAGGGATATTGAAGCCTAAGCCAACACCAGATAAACTATATGGATTAACCAAACCAAAT
>DAHXMX010000092.1 GCA_027371515.1 Neisseriaceae bacterium | reverse complement strand
CCATCTGTTATTTTAATTTCTAATAAACGTGCAATAGATGGAAAAAAAGAAAATAAAATTACTGGAACATATTTTTTATCACATTGCACAAATCCTTGAGTTGCTATTTCAAAGGCAACATATAACAATACCGGCGCTACAGCCGCTTCGGGAATAAAATCTATAATCACACCTACTAAACCAAACAAACCACCCACACCAACTACGATTATATTAATCAGTAAAAAGCCAGAACGTGCTCCCAGCTTTTGATATGCTGGGAATCCTGCATAAGGAGTAGTTTGCCCAATTCCACCAAAAATACTAGCTGCAATGGTAGATATCCCATCGACAAACATAATTGCACGTATATTGTATCTCTCACCAAGACATTCTGCAGCTTCAACTACAGACATAGTACCAAAAACAACTAGTAAAGAAAATGGAATAACAATTGGTAAATAACTAATAATAGCTTGTAATTGACTAAAAAAATTAAAATTTGGCAACGGTAATAAAAAACCCAAATTCATATTAATACTTGGAATTGTTCCACTCAAATGAAATGGAATTAATAAATAATAAGCTATAGTACCCATTATAATCGATGCAGGTACTCCGGATAATTTAAAAGGTAATTTAACTTTAGCAAACATGGTTAATAAAATAAATGATAAGGATATCAAGCCAACCGCTGGAACTTGAAACAAAGATATCAGCGGGAAAAAACCAATTAATGCGATTGCCACCCCGCCAATTGTACCTAAAAGAGCACAAGCAGGAATATAACTTTTTAAGCGTTGAGCAAATACGCTAAAAAACAACTTGATAATACCCGTAAAAAACAAACATCCAACACCTGTTTGCCAAGCTTTAATACCAGCAGCATGACTATTTAAACCACTAGCTAAGTACATATTATAAGCAGGTCCTAAAATACATACTACATATCCAATTGCAGACGGTGCATCTAAACCAAATGGCAATCCAATTACATCGCGTTTTTCTTTTTGAGATAAGCGAAAAGCTAACCAAATAAATAGCAAGTTACCAATTAATATACCAAACACAGTCCCAGGTATAATATTTGATATAATGATATCAGTTGGAAAATGATAACCAAACTGAAGAATCAAATCCATAAAAGTTAGAACAGATAAATTATCAAAAATAATTGTCGCTGATGCTGCATAATCACCAGTTGAAAACCAATTATATTTATAAATAGAATTATTTTTCATAATGTAATAACCTTAAAATTAGTTACCTTTTAATATTATCAAGTATTTGTAAGTCCTAAATGTAGATAGGCATTATCTGTAGCAATACGCCCACGCAAAGTCCGCTGTATTAAACCACATTGCATTAAATAAGGCTCAATAACATCTTCAATGGTGTCAGACGATTCACCAATAGTGGCGGCAATTGTTTCCAAACCAACTGGCCCACCACCAAATTTATTAATAATTGCATCTAATAATTTCATATCCATTATATCTAAACCAATCTTATCTACCTCTAGCATATTAAGAGCCAAATTGGCAATCTCTTGATTGATTACTTGATTAGGATATTTAACCTCAGCATAATCGCGTACCCGTCGAAGGAGTCGATTAGCAATTCGTGGGGTTCCACGAGAGCGTGTTGCCACTTCGCGAGCACCTGCTAAATCCATAGTTAAACCAAGCAGCAACGCCGAACGAGTAACAACTTCTGTCAATTCATTATGTGAATAATATTCTAAACGCGAAATAATTCCAAATCTGTCACGCAATGGATTAGTCAACATTCCGGCACGTGTAGTTGCACCTATTAAAGTAAATTGCGGTAAATCAATCTTGATACTACGCGCCGAAGGACCTTCACCAATCATAATATCTAATTGAAAATCTTCTAATGCTGGATATAAAATTTCTTCAATGACTGGTGATAAACGATGAATTTCATCAATAAAGAGCACATCATGAGATTCTAAATTAGTCAACAACGCCGCCAAATCACCAGCTTTTTCAAGAACAGGACCAGAGGTTTGTCGCAAATTAACTCCCAATTCACGGGCAATAATATGCGCCATAGTGGTCTTACCCAAACCAGGAGGACCAAAAATCAATACATGATCTAATGCCTCATTACGATTTTTACTAGCTTGAATAAATATCTCTAATTGCTCTTTGACTTTTGATTGTCCTACATATTCAGTAAATAATTTCGGACGTAAGGCACGCTCTAATAAATCTTCATTATTAGAATAATTTGGCGTCACCATTCGCTCAACAGTACTATCAACTGAAATTAAATTATCAGTTTTAATCATTATATAATCACCTATACCGCAACAGAAGCTTTAATCGCTGGGTGTGGATCATAGCCACGTAATTCAAAATCTTCAAATTTAAATTCAAAAATATTTTTTATATTACGATTAATATACATAGTTGGTAATGGTTTACATTCTCTAGATAACTGTAAATGTACTTGTTCAATATGATTTGAATATATATGTACATCACCAAAACTATGGATAAAATCACCTAGCTCAAGATCACATACTTGCGCTATCATCATAGTAAGGAGCGCATAACTAGCTATATTAAAAGGTACACCTAAAAACACATCTGCTGATCTTTGGTATAATTGACATGATAGTTTATTATTTGCCACATAAAATTGAAATAAAGTATGGCATGGCATTAATGCCATTTTATCTAATTCACCAACATTCCATGCAGATACAATTAAACGTCGCGAATCTGGATTAGTCTTAATCTGCTGAATTAAATCTACGATTTGATCATGAACTCTACCATCTTTATCTACCCAAGAACGCCATTGCTTACCATAAATAGGCCCTAAATCGCCATTTTCATTAGCCCATTCATCCCAAATGCTAACACCATTATCTTTAAGATACTTAATATTAGTATCACCAGCAATAAACCAAAGTAACTCATGAATAATAGATTTAAGATGAATTTTTTTGGTTGTAACTAAAGGAAAACCCTTAGTTAAATCAAAACGCATTTGATAACCAAAACAAGATATCGTACCAACCCCTGTTCTATCATCTTTATGTATACCATTATCTAAAATATGTTTTAATAAATCATGATATTGTTGCATAATTTAACTTACTTACTAAAATATTTAAAATCTGTTGTGTAGTTAACAATAACGGAGTTAATTTACATTCATTATATAAATTATGCCAAATCAATTCTTGATTATCAAGAGGCTTTATACAATTACTCCATTTAGTTATTAATAATACATCCAGTTCAACCTTTGTTTCGGGATATTCTTGCTCTATATAAGTTAAATAACTACAATCGCTAGCAACAACATCCACTCCAATCTCTTCTTTTAATTCACGAATAATTGCATCAAAAACGCTTTCTCCGACCTCAATCTTCCCGCCAGGAAACTCCCAATAACCTGAATATGTTTTACCTAATGGACGAGAAGCCATTAATACTTGCTGATTATTGACTAATACTCCAGCAACTGCTTTTACTATTCTTTGTTCCATATTTTTTTATATTTTAATAACAATTCTTCATCAGTTTCAGGATGAGCCGTATCTATATCAATACAAGCAACTGGGCACACTATTTGACATTGAGGTTCATCATAATGTCCAACACACTGCGTACACAATTCTGGATTTATTTCATAAATCTCTTGTCCTTGATAAATTGCATTGTTAGGACATTCAGGCTCACATACATCACAATTAATACATTCTTCGGTTATCAATAATGACATTTTTATCTCAATTTATGTAACAATTTATAATTTACATTAGAAGCTTTACTTTCACGATAAATTGTAAAACCGCTAATCTCTGGCATAATATTATCATATTCAATATAAATATAACCGTTATCAGCTAATAAATTATTTGATTTAATAATATCTAAACTTTTTTGTAATAAATCACTACCATATGGTGGATCAAGAAAAATAACATCAAACTGTAAATTGCATTTATTTAAATATAATAATGTATCTATTTTAATTAT
>DAHXMX010000091.1 GCA_027371515.1 Neisseriaceae bacterium | reverse complement strand
AATATATTATCATGTGATACCTTAGTTGTTGACTCAGATATTATCCGTAAAAAAAATATGGATAAATTAATTATATGTGTTAAAATAACTATTGATAATAATAAACAAAGGGGGAGATTAAGTTGAAAAAATACTGGATTGAAATTTTGGGATTATTAATCATTAAAGCAATTTTATTAACAGGTATATGGTTTGTATCATTTAGTCATCCTCTTATTATGGATGATCAAACTGCATATAATCATATATTTAATTAAATTTAAGGTGTAAAAAATGGAAACATTAATTGATTTATCAAGGTTACAATTTGCTGTTACTGCTATGTATCACTTTATATTTGTGCCATTGACATTAGGTATGACTTGGCTATTGGTAATTATGGAAACCATTTATGTGGCAACAGGTAAAGAAATATACAAAGATATGACCAAGTTTTGGGGTAAATTATTTGGGATTAACTTTGCTATTGGAGTAACAACTGGACTTACAATGGAATTTCAATTTGGTACAAATTGGGCATATTACTCGCATTATGTAGGTGATATATTTGGTGTACCGCTTGCAATAGAAGGGCTAATGGCATTCTTTTTAGAGTCTACATTTATTGGAATGTTCTTTTTATCTTGGGATCGTGTATCTAAAAAACAACATTTACTTTTCACTGTATTAGTTGCTATAGGATCTAATTTATCAGCACTTTGGATTTTAGTTGCTAACGGTTGGATGCAAAATCCTGTAGGTACTAAATTTAATCCAATTACTATGCGTATGGAATTAGATAGTTTTATAAGTGTATTATTTAATCCAGTTGGGCAAGCTAAATTTTTTCATACGGTATGTTCTGGATATGTAACTGCATCAGTATTTGTACTAGGTATTTCAGCTTATTACTTACTTAAAAAACAACATTTACCTTTTGCTCGTCGTTCATTTAAAATTGCCGCTATGTTTGGGTTATTTGCGTCGATCGCAGCTATTGTTATGGGTGATGAGTCAGGTCTTCAAGTATATAAGGTTCAGCCATCAAAACTTGCTGCTATCGAAGGGGTGTGGGAAACTGAAGCTGCGCCAGCTGGTTGGTCATTACTTGCTTGGCCAAATAGTGATAAACGTCAAAATGATTTCAACATATCTATTCCGTATGCTGGAAGCTTAATTCTAACGCATGGTTTAAATGGAACTATCACTGGAATTAATGATATTGTTGCTGAAAACAAAAATAAAATTATTAAGGGTCAGCAAGCATTGGGTTTATTAGATCAATATAAACAAACTCCAAATGATATGGCATTAGCAAAACAAATTCAAGATAATGCTGAATATTTAGGGTATGGTTTATTACTTAAAAAATATTCAACCGATGTAACAAAAGCAACACCTGATATGATCGAAATGGCAGCGCGTGATACAGTACCAAATCCATTGCCATTGTATTATTCATTTAGAACGATGGTATTTTTAGGTATTTCATTTTTCTTATTATTCTTAGTTGCATTTAAAGAATCATTTAGAAATAATACTAAATTTGAAAATAATAAATTTTTATTAAAATTTGCATTATATTGGATTCCAATGCCATGGATTGCTTGCTGGTGTGGTTGGTTTGTTGCAGAATATGGGCGTCAACCTTGGACTATTTATGGAATATTGCCAACTCATCAATCTGTATCAAGCTTAACTGCAGGTGATTTAATATTCTCACTTTCTGGATTTGTAATTTTATATACAATTTTATTGATTGTGGAAATATGGTTAATGTTTAAATATGCAAAATCTGGTCCATCTGTTTTGAGTAATGAAAAAAATATAAAATTAGGAGTAAATAAATGAGTTACGAATTCTTAAGGTTTATTTGGTGGGTATTAGTAGGGGTATTACTAATTGGATTAGTTATTATGGATGGACATGATATGGGCGTTGGTACATTATCTCCATTTGTAGGTAAGACTAATTCTGAACGTCGTGCAGCGATTAATTCAGTAGCACCTCATTGGGATGGTAATCAAGTTTGGTTTATTACTGCAGGTGGGGCAGTATTCGCTTCTTGGCCATTAGTATATGCTGCATCATTTTCAATGTTATATATAGCAATTTTAGCTGTATTATGGACTATATTTTTACGTGCACCAGCATTTGAATATCGTTCTAAAATAGATGATAATAGATGGCATAGTTATTGGGATTGGGTATTGTTTGTAGGTTCAGCTACACCACCGTTATTATTTGGAGTTGCTTTTGGTAATATTTTACTTGGTATACCGTTTCATTTTGATAATGAAATGCGTTTAGTAAGTGATGCATCATCTCCAATTATTGGTTTTTTACAATTACTGTCACCATTTGCTTTACTATGTGGGTTAGTTTCATTGTTTATGATTACTGCGCATGGAGCTTATTATTTAAGTCTTAGAACTGTAGATGCTATGCAGCAACGTGCCATTAAAGCAGCTAAAATATTTGGAACTTTAACTGTAATATTATTTATTATTGGTGGATTTTGGGTGGGGCATATTAATGGTTATGTTGCAACTAATTTATCACATAGTGGACCATCAAATCCATTATTAAAAAGTGTAACTGTGGTAACAGGTGCATGGTTAAATAATTACAATAGCTACCCAGTTTTATATATTGTACCAGCGCTTGGTATTATTGCTCAAATATTAGCAATAGTTTTTAACAATAAATCTCGTCATGGTATGGCTTTTATTTTTAGTAGTTTATCTATGGCAGGAATTATCTTAACAGCTGCTGTTAGCATGTTTCCATTTGTTATGCCATCATCAAGTATGCCTGTTTCAAGTCTTACTTTATGGGACGCAACATCATCAGAACATACGTTATTCTTGATGTTGATTGTAGCATTAATATTTACTCCAATTGTTCTTATTTATACTTCATGGGTATATAAGATTATGAATGGTAAATTGACTACTGCAAAAATAGAAGAAAATTCAAAATCATATTATTAAAAGGATAATTATACTATGTGGTATTTAATATGGGCTATTGCAATTACTTTGATTATTAAAGCAGTTGCTAAAAGTATGAAAAAACAAGAATCAATGAATCAAAATTTAGATAAATAAGGGTTATATATTATGAATTTAGAACAGATTTTTGATAAATTATGGAATCAATATATTATAGAAAGTCCTGATTCAAAAAGAGTTTATGATTTACTTATTGCTGAAGGTGAAAATGTAGTAAATGATCATATTGCATTTAGAACATTTTCTGATTGCAGTGTGGATAAGGATCATTTGCAAAAATTTTGGTTAAATTTAGGCTATGAGATTAAAGGTGAATATCGTTTTGAAGCTAAGAAATTAACAGCGCGTCATTATGAACATAAAACCGATCCTAATCAACCAAAAATATTTATTAGTCAATTGGAAATACGTGAATTTAGTACTTATTTACAAGAGCAAGTTAAAAAATGTGTTATGAATATACCAACAGCATTGTTAAACTCTCCAGAAATTTTATTTAGCGGTAATTGCTTTGGTGAATTAGATTATGATGTATATCAAAAACTTTTAGCTGAATCAGAGTATGCAGCTTGGGTATATGTATTTGGTTTTAGAGCTAATCATTTTACCGTGTATATTAATCATATGAAAAAATTAAATACAGTTCAAGCTATTAATGAATTCTTAAAAAGTAAAGGATTCAAATTAAATTCAGCTGGTGGTGAAATCAAAGGTACTCCTGAGCAATTATTAGAGCAATCAAGTACGATGGCTAATGAAGTAATGGTACCATTTAAACAAGGTAAGTTTAAAGTATTGAATAGCTTCTATGAATTTGCTAAACGTTACCCAATGTCTGATGGTAAGTTATATCAAGGATTTATCGCAGCATCTGCTGATAAATTGTTTGAAAGTACATATATTAGTAATAATATATAAAACTATAACTAATTTTTGACTCAAGAAAAAACGCTAGTATTTAAATACTAGCGTTTTTTCTTATGGGGTATTTTTGCCAACTACCCAAAACCAATGACCCAATAATAATATTACCATGGTACATTAA
>DAHXMX010000090.1 GCA_027371515.1 Neisseriaceae bacterium | reverse complement strand
CTTTAATAAATACTGAATATTTATTTCATCTCAGCTTTAGCGCCAGCATCAGTAATTTTCTTAACAATAGCCTCAGCCTCAGCTTTAGGAACTCCTTCTTTAATTACTTTAGGAGCAGCTTCTACAGCAGCTTTAGCTTCTGCCAAGCCTAAACCTGTAATTTCTCTAACTACTTTAATGGCAGCAACTTTATTTGCACCAGCATCAATTAGATGAACATCAAATTCTGTTTTTTCAGCTACAGCGGCAGCTTCGCCACCAGCAGCAGGTCCAGCTACAGCTACAGCAGCTGCAGAAACACCAAATGTAGTTTCCATCTCTTTAACTAACTCAGATAACTCTAATACAGTCATCTTAGAAATAGCATCAATAATATCTTGTTTAGTCATTTTTGACTCCTAATAAATCGTTTTAAATTAATGTTTATAATAAAATAATAAATAAAATTAAGCAGCTTGTTCTTTTTGGTCACGAATAGCCGCAACTGCACGAACAAAGCTAGCTGGGATTTGTTGCATTACACCTAACATCATCGCTAATAATTCATCGCGACTTGGCGTTGCAGCTAACTGTTTAACTTGCGCTTCATCTAAGAAGATTTCATTAAACATTCCAGCAATTATTTTAACTTTATCATTGTCTTTAGCAAACTTCGCAACTACCTTAGCAGCCGCAATTGGATCAGCAGAAACCGCATATACTAAAGGACCTGTCATGTGTTTAGCCAAAGGCTCAAACTTAGTTCCTTTAACAGATATTCTTGCTAATGTATTTTTCAACACATGAAGATATACCCCTAATTTGCGAGCTTCTTTACGAATAGCTGTCATGCTTTCAACAGTAATGCCCTGATATTGAGCAAATACCATAGTCTGAGCATTTTCAAGTGTTTTTACAACGCCTTCGATAACAGCTTTTTTGCTTTCACGATTTAAGCTCAAAGCTCAACTCCTATTAATTTTATAGTGTTAATCTGATTTATTAGTAAGGTGTGCACCTTAATTTTATTCAGGATTTTCACTATCTGCGTAGGAAGCAATTTAGCATTTAAGTATCAACTCCTACGGTCTATGATAATGGTGGTATAACTAATACACCACCCCCTAAAATTATATAATAAGCGTGTTAAATTAACTAAATTTAAAAACATTAATAGGATATAACCATGAAAACAGTAACAATCTATACTAAACAAACTTGCCCATATTGTATAATGGCTAAAAACTTATTGACCCACAAAGGTGTAAAAACGTTTAATGAAATTAGAATTGATTTAGATGCAAATAAGAAAGAAGAAATGATCGCTAAAACTGGGCGCATGACAGTACCGCAAATCTATATTGGTGATACACATGTTGGTGGATTTGACGACTTATCTTTGCTCAATAAAGAAGGTCGCTTAGATGAACTTTTAGGCATCTAATATCTTCCGTGAAATCTTCAGTAAAGTTTTATTCTTAATATAGCAGATAGGTTAATCAATATCAATTATGGTAGCCATTACAGGCTACCATAATCACACTACTAAACGCAAGTCGTTACATATAGTAGTGATTTTAGTTAAAAACTATCTTGCCGTCTTTAGCTTCAACCATGATAGTTTGCCCAGCAAGATATTTACCGCTTAAAATAGATTTTGCTAATGGATTTTCAATATCTTGTAAGATTGCTCGTTTTAATGGGCGCGCGCCATATAATGGGTCAAAGCCAACATCAGCTAAATAATCAAGTGCCGATTCATCGATTTGCCAATTAAGATTAATCTTAGCTAAACGCTCACCTAAATTATTAAGCATAATCCGAGCAATATCTTTCATATCTGCTTTTTCTAATCCATGAAAAACTACAATTTCATCAATACGATTAATAAATTCTGGTCTAAAATAAGATTTCACTTCATCCATAACTACATTTTTTATTTCTAAATATGGCCTATCCGACATACTTTGAATTTGTGCACTACCTATATTAGAAGTCATAACAATAACAGTATTGCTAAAATCAACTGTGCGACCTTGTCCATCAGTTAAACGACCATCATCTAATACTTGCAACAAAATATTAAATACATCAGGATGAGCTTTTTCAATCTCATCTAACAAAATTACACTGTATGGTTTACGGCGAACTGTTTCAGTTAAATAACCACCTTCTTCATATCCTACATATCCTGGAGGTGCACCAACTAATCTTGATACGCTATGTTTTTCCATATACTCTGACATATCAATTCTTACCATATGCTCTTTACTATCAAATAAAAACTGAGCTAATGTTTTACATAATTCAGTTTTACCAACTCCTGTTGGTCCTAAAAACAAAAATGAACCATACGGTTTATTAGCTTCAGATAAACCTGATCTAGAGCGACGAATCGCATCACTAATTGCAATAACAGCTTCATTTTGACCAATTACACGTTTATGTAAATAATCTTCCATATGTAAAAGTTTAGAACGCTCACCCTCTAACATCTTACTAACAGGAATACCAGTTGCACGTGATACAACTTCAGCTATCTCATCCACACCCACCTCAGTTCGAAGTAGTTTCAATTCGCGCCCATCAACTTTTTCAGCTTGTTTTAGCCGTGCTTCTAGTTCTGGCAATCTACCATATTGTAATTTAGCTACTTTTTCTAAATCACTATTACGCATGCTAGCTTCAATTTCAGCTTTTACTTTTTCAATCTCATCTTTTACACTCTGCGTACCTTGTACCATAGCTTTTTCATTATTCCAAACCTCTTCAAGGTCTGCATATTCCTTGCTCAAATGTTTAATTTCTTCTTCAATGATATCTAAACGTTTTTTACTTGCTTCATCAGTTTCTTTTTTAACAGCTTCACGCTCAATTTTCAACTGAATAATTTTACGCTCTAATTTATCCATAACTTCCGGTTTCGAGTCTATCTCCATCTTAATTCTAGACGCCGCTTCATCAATTAAATCTATAGCCTTATCTGGTAAAAAACGATCACTTATATAACGATTAGATAATTCAGCAGCAGCAACAATAGCTGGGTCAGTAATCTCTACCCCATGATGAACTTCATATTTTTCTTTTAAGCCACGCAAAATTGCAATCGTATCTTCAACAGTAGGTTCATCAACCAATACCTTTTGAAATCTACGCTCTAATGCTGGATCTTTTTCAATATATTTACGATATTCATCAAGTGTAGTAGCTCCAATACAATGTAACTCACCACGAGATAGGGCTGGTTTTAACATATTACCAGCATCCATAGCACCATCAGCTTTACCAGCTCCTACTAAAGTATGCAATTCATCAATAAATATCAATGTCTCGCCTTCATCTTCAGATAACTCTTTAAGTACTGATTTAAGACGCTCTTCAAAATCTCCACGATATTTAGCTCCAGCTAATAATGAAGCCAAATCCAAAACTAATAAACGTTTATTGCGTAAACTATCAGGAACTTCATTATTTACAATTCGTTGAGCTAAGCCTTCGACAATAGCTGTTTTACCAACACCTGGCTCACCGATTAATACCGGATTATTTTTAGTACGCCGCTGTAATACTTGTATCGTACGTCTAATTTCATCATCACGCCCAATAACTGGATCAAGCTTACCAACTCTAGCGCGTTCAGTTAAATCTACTGTATATTTCTTAAGTGCTTCACGATTAGATTCGCTATCTTGAGCATTAACACTTTGATTGCCACGCAATTCGGTAATAATTTTATTAATTATATCTAATTTAACTCCTTGTTTTTTAAGTAATTGCCCAACACTGCCTTTATCTTCAATACATGCAAGCAAAAACAATTCAGAGGCAATATACTCGTCATTTAATTTCAAGGCAAACTTTTCAGTTAAATTAAGTAAATTATTCAAATCCCGCGAAATATTAACTTCCCCACCATTACCACTTACTTTAGGTAAATTATTAATAATCTTATTAAGCTCTTCTTTGATAGGATTTATATTTACCTGTGCCTTAGCTAAAATGCTTGCTATAGTTGAATTTTCTTCATTTAACATAGCCAATAATAAATGCGCTGGCTCAAT
>DAHXMX010000008.1 GCA_027371515.1 Neisseriaceae bacterium | reverse complement strand
GATGAAAGTAGCACAAACACTTTATGAAGGAGTGGACTTAGGTGGTGAAAGTTATGGTCTTATATCATATATGAGGACAGACTCTGTTAATTTATCTGAAACAGCATTAACAGATATTCGCAACTTTATTGCTAATAATTATGCACCAGAATATTTACCTGTCAAACCGATTAAGTATGCCAGTAAAGCGAAAAATGCACAAGAAGCACACGAAGCAATACGTCCAACAATGATGTCGCGCACACCTGAGAGTATTAAAAAATATTTAAATAATGATCAGTTTAAACTTTATGAAATGATATGGCAAAGAACTATTGTTTGTCAAATGAATCCCGCAATTTTAGATACTACGTCAATTGATATTCAAATAAATGATGCGCTATTTATGCTTTTAACATCGATTTTTTCACCCTGATAATTAATTAATTTAGCAGTTAATTTATTGTTTTGTTTATGTGTATTTAAAAGTACTGTAAAATAATCTTCAGGAATAAAAGATTTAATTTCATCTTCACGCTCACAAATTAAACGTAATGCTGGTGATTGCACTCGTCCTGCGGATAGCTTAGGTTTGATTTTACGCCATAATAATGGAGATATATTAAACCCAATTAGATAATCAAGAGTTAAACGAGCTTGTTGTGCATCAACTAAATTATAATCAATGTCTCTTGGGTTATTAACTGCATATTTAATAGCGCTCTCTGTTATTTCATTAAATGTTACGCGAAAGAGTTGTTTTTTAGCTAAATCACGTTTAGTTTTTAATATTTCTGCAATATGCCAAGCAATAGCTTCACCTTCACGGTCAGGGTCTGTTGCTAAATAGATTTGGTCTACATTTTTACTATTTGCGATAATCTCATCTACATGCTTTTTATTTTTAGTAATGATTTGATATGTTGGTTGAAAATCATTAGTTATATCAATGGAGCCATTTTTTTTAGGTAAGTCACGTATATGACCAAATGATGCAATAACTTTAAAATCACTACCTAAGTATTTATTTATGGTTTTTGCTTTAGCCGGCGATTCGACAATTAATAATTTGCTAGGCATATAATTTATTTCCTTGAACTGTGACTATTTAAAAATTCGCTGATATCTTCCACCACCGCAGTTGACTATCTCTTGATTGAGCTCTAATTCTAATATTAAAGCGCACAAATCTCCAAATGTGTATTTGGTTTTTGCCATTATTTCATCTACTGTGATTGGTTCATAACCAAAAATATCTAATATCGGGTTACTGTTTGGGGTGGAATTATACGTTAATTTGGAAATTGATATAGGTAAATCTTCTAAAATATCATTGGTTGTTTCAACTAATTTTGCACCTGATTTAATTAATTTATGGCATCCGCTAGCTACTGGATTATGAATAGAGCCTGGTATTGCCATAACTTCACGCCCCATCTCAAGAGCTATATCTGCAGTTATCATTGAGCCTCCGTCAATGCTTGATTCTACTACTAATACTCCAAGACTTAATCCTGCAACAATTCTGTTGCGTCTAGGGAAATTATGCGCTAGCGGTTGCGTACCAAGTGGGAATTCACTAATTAAGAGTCCATTTTGATTAACTACATCATGATATAGTTGATGATTAGATCTTGGATAAACTAAATCAATGCCAGTACCAATCACACCAATAGTTGAAAACTTACCTTTGAGAGCGCCGCTGTGTGCAAATTTATCAATTCCAGCTGCCATGCCGCTAATAATTGTGAGTTGGTTATTGGCTAAATCATACGCCATATTATAAGCATTTTGCGCTCCTTGTTCTGTTGGATGACGGGTACCAACAATGGCAAATTTATTGTTCTTGAGTAAGTTTAGGTTACCTTTAGCAAATAATACAATCGGCGCATCTGGTAGTTCTTTTAGTATCGCTGGATATATCGGATCATCATAACATACTATATGATTACGTTCATCTGCATTTAACCAGTTGATAGATTTGGTTATATTAGCTATTTGGATATTTTCTAATAAATTTTTAGCACATGCTGTTTTGATAAATTTTTCTAAACTTGGTACGTTTTGTTCAAATATGTTTTCAACTGTTCCAAAGTGTTTAATTAGTTTATTATGTGATATTACGCCTAATTGTGGCGTAAAAAATAGCTGTAGCCACATTTTTTGTGTGTTTGTTATAGTTTTAATTGCTAACTCCAATAAATTTAAAGCTGGTATAATTATGCTTAAAGAGTGATATTATATAGGTTATTTAAAATAAATATTAAAAATTTTAGGTGAATCTAATGGCTATTTTAGAAATATTGCATTATCCAGATGTTAGGTTGCATATAAAAGCAAATGAAGTTACAGAATTTGATGATAGTTTACAACAATTAATAGATGATATGGCGCAAACCATGTATGCAAATAATGGTATAGGTTTAGCTGCTACTCAAGTTAATGTACATAAGCGAATCTTCATTATGGATGTTGCTAAAGATGGTAAGCCACGTAATTTGGAAGTTTTTATTAATCCTAAGATTTTAAATAAAACAGGTGAAACAAAATATGAAGAAGGTTGTTTATCTGTGCCAGGTATTTATGAAACTGTTAATCGTGCCCATACTATTGATATCGAATATCAGGATATAAAGGGTAATATTCATTGTGAAACTTATGAAGGTATTAAATCAATATGTATTCAACATGAAACAGATCATTTGGACGGTAAGGTTTTTGTTGAGTATTTATCTAATTTGAAACAAACTTTTATTAAGAAGAAACTCAAAAAAGCAAACAAAAATTAACTTTTATGATTAGTTTAACTCAGTAATTGACAATGTATATCTTAAATGTTGCTATTGATGTCCCATTATATAAACTCTTTAGTTATAATCATGTTAGTAAATTAGCTATTGGTACTCGAGTTAAAGTTCACTTCGCCACTAAGGAAGTAGTGGGTTTTGTGCTTGGTTATGAGCAAGATAATGCTTTACATAATTTAAAACCTATTTTAGAGGTTTATCCAGAAATATTAGATTCGGAGGTATTGCAATTAATACGTTTTTGTAGTCAATATTATCATTATCCTATTGGTCAGACTGTTATGCAAGCAGTACCAAAATATTATCGTCAAACTGAAATAATAAATTATAAATTCAAGCAGCCAAGAAATGTTATAGTTGGTGAAAATATAGTAAATGTAGTAATCTTAAATAAAGAACAACAATATATTGTTAATAATATTAGTCAACATTTTAATGAATTCTATCCAAGTTTACTTTACGGTATTACCGGCTCTGGTAAAACTGAGGTATATATGGAGCTTATTTATAATTGTCTTTTAAATGATCAGCAAGCTCTTGTGATGGTACCTGAGATTAATCTAACGCCGCAATTATTGGAGCGGTTTATTAATCGTTTCCCTACAGTAAATATAAAAATAATGACTAGTCAAGTAACTAATCGAGAAAGATTAAAAGCTTATGTTGAGGCTGAAGCTGGTGAAGCTAATATTATAATTGGCACGCGGTTATCGATATTTACACCATTTAAAAACTTGGGTTTAATTATTGTAGATGAAGAGCATGATTTATCCTTTAAGCAAAATGATAATTTGCGTTACCATGCACGTGATTTAGCAGTATTTCGTGCGCGAATTGCTAATTGTCCATTGGTGTTAGGTTCTGCAACACCATCGATAGAAACATTATATAATTATCAGCAAGGTAAATATCATTACTATAAACTAAGTAATAGAGCTAATACTAATGCTGTTTTACCAACCATTAAAATTGTTGATACTAATATTTATTCAGATAAAGCCGGATTAACTAGTGTTGCCTTAGAAATGTTAAATGAATGCCTGAAGAATAATGAGTTAAGTCTAGTATTCATTAATCGACGTGGTTATGCCCCCATTGTTTGTTGTAACGATTGTGGTTATGTAGTTACTTGTGCTAATTGTTCCGTTAATATGGTATATCATAGCGTTACTCGTGATTTAAAGTGTCATCATTGTGGGGTATCGAATGATATTCCTAAATATTGTCCGCAATGTAACTCTACCAATTTAAGTGCTGTTGGGCTTGGGACGCAGAAAATAGAGGAGTTATTAAAAAAACAGTTGCCACATGCAAGGGTGTATCGCATTGATCAAGATACTTTAGTATCCAAAAAATCTTGGATAGAGTTATATAAGAAAATAAATAATCATGAAATAGACATTTTAATTGGTACCCAGATTTTGGCTAAAGGTCATGACTTTGCAAATTTAACCTTAGTTATTTGTTTGGCTATAGATAATGGTTTATACAGCCATGACTTTCGTAGTTCGGAATATTTATATGCGCAATTAACTCAGGTATCTGGAAGAGCGGGGCGTAGTGATAAAAAAGGTACTGTATTATTACAAACATCTAATCCAAATCATCCAATTTATCATTATTTATTTAATAATGACTTTAATGGCTTTGTAAATGAAATTCTTGCTAAACGTTATGTTTTACAATTACCGCCTTATACTTATTATGCAATGTTAAGAGTTAGCGGTAAGTCAATGAATAAGGTTATGGATTGTCTTTATCAAGTTGCAGCTATTCATGTTAATGATAAGGATATAGTAGTTTATCCTCCGTTGCCGGCAATTATTCAACGTCTTAAAAATAAAGAGCGCGGTCAGCTACTAATAACTAGTATTAACCGCGATAAGTTACATCGTTATATAGACTTAATTCAATTTCAATTGCAACATAAAATTAAACCTAAGCAGGTTTCTTGGTTAATTGATGTAGATCCATTTGAATTATAACCAATTATTGATTACATTACATAGTACCAAATATTCTATCTCCAGCATCACCAAGGCCAGGTATGATATAATGATCAGCATTTAAGTACTTATCAACACAGGCTGTATAAACTATTACATCAGGATGTGCTGTATTTAATGCTTTAATTCCTTCCGGTGCAGATAAAATAGAGACAAAAGTTATATTTTGGACACCTTTTTCTTTAATCAAATTAATTGCAGCAATAGCTGATGAGCCTGTTGCAAGCATTGGATCTAGCATAAATACATTACAGTTTTGAATTTCACTAGGTAATTTACAAAAATATTCAACAGCCTTATGCGTAATAGGGTCGCGATACATTCCAATGTGTCCAATTCTTGCTGTTGGCATAAGATCTGATATTGCATCAGACATAGCTAACCCAGCTCGCAGGATTGGTACTAAGGCAATATTACGCGCTTCGACTAATGGGAAAATATCTTTTACCAATGGGGTTTCTATTTCCGTCATTACTGTATCAAGATTGCGCATCGCTTCATATCCAAGCATTAACGAAATCTCATAAGTAAGTTCTCTAAACTCTTTGGTTTTAGTATTTTTGTTACGCATAAGTGATAACTTATGTTGAATAATGGGATGTTTTATTATGTTAATCACAGTATCACCATTTACATTTATAATGATTTATAATTTAAGTTAGGTAGTAATTCTACCACGTTTCAAATTATAGTTATATGTTAATTTATGTAGTTTTACTTGTCTTGGTATGTTGATTCTGAAGCTAGGAATAACGACTTTGCGGATATTTTTTGCGATTTATTTAATGTTAATTAGTTTGTACGCGAACCATGAAATATGTTATCATCATGCATAATTGATGTGTTTGTTGTTTTGATGCGTTTACCATAATTAGAGAAGATATATGAAGTTATTAAAGGTATTAATAAAAAATCATAAAATGTTGTTTAATCTGATTAAGTCAGATTTTAAAAATCGTTATTTGGGTAATCATCTTGGTATTATGTGGGCTTTTATTCAACCGTGTGTGATGGTTGCTGTTTATTGGTTTGTCTTTACTCGAGGTTTTCGTGCCGGAAGTGTCTCAAATGTGCCTTTTTTACTATGGTTGCTAGCTGGGATGGTGCCATGGTTTTTAACAAATGATGCCATCATGAGTGCCAGCAATGCAATTGTAAGTCAAGGTTTTTTAGTCAAAAAAATATTATTTGAAGTGAAGTTACTGCCATTTGTAAAAATCGGTTCAGCTATTTTAGCTAATCTTGCTTTTTGGTTTTTTTTGCTAATTGTATGCTTTGTATATGGTTATCACCCTAATTGGTGGTGGTTACAACTAGCTTATTATATGTTGTGTGTTATTGCAATAAGTATGAGTTTTGGGTTGTTGTTTTCTGCAATTACGCCATTTATGCCGGATATTAGTCAGATTATAAATTTGATTTTTCAAGTTTTATTTTGGGCAACCCCAGTGATGTGGGACAAAAATATACTTAATGGCAAGCTAGTTTATTTAATAAAACTTAATCCATTTGCTTATATTGTGGATGGCTTTAGAGATACTTTAATTAATCAACAGCCATTTTGGCATCACTATAGCATGACGATATATTTTTGGTTATTAAATTTTATCGTTTATTGGTTAGCGAATCGAATATTCAACAACTTACGTCCACATTTTGCCGATGTGTTATAAAAAGTACATTTCTATTATCTTGGAGATTAATTATGATAACTATGCGTAATATATGTGATATTATTAGAATAAATATACAAAATTTTAAAAAATTATATTATATTTATAAAGCACACGGGTTTAAGTATGTGCTACATAAATCACGCGCATTCTATATTAAAAATAAAGGTTATCAAAGATGGTATCTTCAGATTCATTTACCTAAACCTGATGAATTAGCTCATCAAAGGGGTGTTGTATTTGATTATATGCCATTAATTAGTATTGTAGTACCTACGTATAACACTCCTAAACAATATTTAATAGAGATGTTAGATTCTGTTATTAACCAAACGTATTCTAATTGGGAGCTATGTATTGCAGATGGTGCTAGTACTAATAATGATACATTGCGCATATTAGAAGAGTATGCTAGTCGTCACAAAAATATTAAGATTATTTATTTACAAGAGAATTATCATATTAGTGGTAATACTAATATGGCATTAACATTAGCAACAGGTGATTATGTAGCTTTTTTTGATCATGATGATTTATTAGCGCCAAATTGTTTATTTGAATACGTTAAAGCTATTAATGAATCGATAAATAATAAACCATCATTATTATACTGTAATGAAGATACAATCAGTCATGATGGTAAAGTTTATTATGGTGCTTTTTTAAAAGGTGAATTTAGTATCTATTCTTTAAGATCAAACAATTATATTACTCATTTTTTAATGATAAGGGCAGATATTCTTAAGCAGGCAGGTGAGTTTGATAGTAAGTGTGATGGTGCTCAAGATTATGATATGACATTACGGGTTATTGATATAGATGATAATGTATGTTATGTGAATAAAGTTTTATACCATTGGCGTGTCCATGAGAATTCGAGTGCATTTGGTTCAGTAGCCAAGCCATATACCCATGCTGCTGGTAAATATGCTTTAACCAAACATTTACAAAGAAATAATATTTTAGCTAATGTTGAAGATGGTTTATCAGATAATACGTATAAAATAAAATATACGCTATTAAATAATCCATTAATAAGTATTATTATTCCAAACAAAGATGCGCAATCTGACTTAAAAAAATGTATTGAGTCAATTTATCAGAAATCTACATATTCAAATTTTGAGGTTTTAATTGTTGAGAATAATAGTACCACCCAAGAGATATTTGACTATTATCATGAATTAGAGACTAAGTATCCAAATCTTCGAATATTAAAGTATCCTGATAGTGGATTTAATTATTCTAAAATTAACAATTATGCTGTACCGCATGCTAATGGTGAGCACATATTATTATTAAATAATGATACTGAGGTAATAACACCAAATTGGTTAGAAGAGTTATTGATGTATAGCCAGTTTTCTGATGTAGGTTGTGTTGGCGCATTGCTTTATTATCCAGATGATACTATTCAACATGCAGGAATTATATTTGGTGGTGCTCAAGTACCTCAAAATCATGGCTGTAGGCAATCTCGGTATTCTGGCTTATATAATAAAGTAAAGCAGTTTCATGTAGTTACGGGAGCTTGTTTAATGATTAAAAAGTCAGCTTATTTTAAAGTTGGTGGACTTACTGAAGGTTTGGCTGTTGCGTTTAATGATGTAGATTTTTGTTTAAAAATAGAGCAAGCCGGATATGCTAATATATTTAATCCGTTTTGTGAATTATATCATTATGAATCAAAAACCAGAGGTTATGAAGATATACCAGAAAAGCAAATAAGATTTAAAAAAGAGGTTGATTTATTTTGCTCTATCTGGGGTAGTTATCGGTCTGACAAATATTATCCAAGCATAAGATAAGTTATAATAGTGATTTTTTGTTAAAGCAAATATAATGAATAAAGATATCGCAATTAAAGTAGAGAGCTTAACCAAGGTTTATAAATTATATAATGCGCCAATAGATCGGATGAAAGAAGTGTTGCATCCATTTAAAAGAAAATATCATAAAGACTTTTATGCGCTAAATGATGTGAGTTTTGAAATAAAGCGTGGTGAAATTGTTGGTATATTGGGGAAAAATGGAGCTGGTAAATCAACATTGTTAAAAATTATTACTGGTGTGTTGACCCCAACATCGGGTAAGGTTATCGTAAATGGGCGTGTTTCGGCATTATTAGAGCTTGGTGCTGGTTTTAATCCTGAATATACTGGAATGGAAAATATTTATTTTCAGGGTAATTTGATGGGGTTTGAATATAATGAAATAAAGCAAAAGGTTCAAGCTATTCTAGATTTTGCAGAGATTGGCGATTTTATTTATCAACCGGTTAAAAGTTATTCTAGCGGTATGTTTGCCCGCCTTGCTTTTGCAGTAGCAATTAATGTTGAACCAGAAATTTTAATCGTTGATGAAGCTTTAGCAGTTGGAGATATGGTATTTCAAGCTAAATGTATGGCTAAAATGACTGCTTTAATGAAGAGTGGTGCTACAGTATTGTTTGTAAGTCATGATACACATTCTGTTAAAACATTGTGCAAAAAAGCTATTTTTTTACATAACGGTACAATAATTGATTTTGGGGAGTCAGCGAAAGTAGTAGGAAAATACATAGAAATGCAACACCTGAATACAGGAGCAAAGTTACGAGAGTTAGATGTTCAAATAGAAAATAGTAAAACCCTTGAAGATTTATCAAATGATACAATACCAGTTGTAGTTTCTTTAGAGCCAAAAGTATTGGATATGAATTTATCTCAGCGTTATGGTGATGGTAGAGCTAAGATATTAAATGCAGTTATTTTAGATGATAAATTTCAACCTACTAGTGAGTTAGTTGCAACTCATGATTATTATGTACAAATTGCAATAAAATTTTATGCCGATTTACCAACTTTTGTAATTGGAGCTATGTTTGCAAGTCTTGATGGAGTGCAGCAAGTTGGCTGCTTGAATTCTCAAGATGGCATTACTTTTCCTGCTGTTAGATGTAATGAAGTTTATGTTTGTACAATAAAATTAAATGTTCCAATTAAAGCTGGTACATATGTATTAAATTTAGCGTGTGAATTTCCTAGTATCAATAATATTACACATCAAACCTTGGATGTTATAAACTCGTTTGAGGTGGTTCGAGTTGTATTTAATAGTAAAGATGATTGTTTTTATTCAATGTTTTATGTTAACGGAAATTATAGTTTAAAAAGGATTAGTGAGTGAATTGTCGCGTGATTAATTTTCAAATAAAAGGTGATGATCGAGGGAGTTTAATTTGTTTTGTTTGGGTAGAAATGTTTGACTTTTCACCTGATTGTGTTTTAATGGTGCTATCTGATGCTTATTATGATGAAACAGGCTATATCAAAGATTATGAGGTTTTTCTAACTGAAGTGGCAAAATTTAAAAATAGGAATAAATAAATGCAACAAACTAAACATTTATATTTACGCTTAATTCAAGAGTCAGATGTGGATTTTTTGTTATCTTTGCGCCTTAATCAAAATTTAAACACATATTTGAATAAGGTTTCTAATGATAAACAGCAGCAATTATTATGGCTAGCGAACTATAAAGAACGAGAAAAGAATGGTTTGGATTATTATTTTGTAATTGTTGATAAAAAGTTAGGAGATATTGGCTTGATTAGAGTTTACAATATTGATTATGCCAATAAAATTTTTACATGGGGAAGTTGGGTTATTAGTGAAGAAAATCGTCCAAAATATGCAGCAATTGAGAGTCTGTTATTGGTGTATGAATTTGCTTTTAATGAATTAAATCTTTTATTGGCAAGATTTGAAGTTCGAAATGATAATATCGATGTTATCAAACTTTATAATCGTTTCGGTGCCAAATATTTGTATCATGATGATTTAAACAATTATTTTGAGTTAACTAAAACTAATTATATTCAACTTAAATATAGCCAATATTACAAATTTTTAATGGATTAATAAATTATTATGCAAGATAACCCATTAATTAGTGTGTGTGTTCTGTGTTATAACCATGAAAAATATGTAGCTCAAGCAATTGAAAGTGTTATAAATCAAACGTATAAAAATATTGAATTGGTTATTGTTGATAACGCATCTACAGATAAATCTTGTGCTATTATAACGCGGTATACTAAATTAGATGAGCGTATAAAGTTTTATTCGTTAAAAGACAATACATTTCCTTCTTATGGCATTAATTATGCAATACAGCGTTCTAATGGAGAATATGTTGCAATATTATCGGCAGATGATTATTTTGAATTAGATAAAATCGAACGCCAGCTCAAATATATCCAACAAGAAAATATTGATGTCTGCTTTACTTGGGCTAAAGTAGTTAACGATTTAGGTGATGAGTTAATAGAACATTTCTTTAATAAATTATTTAATCGTGATTTTGATAAACAAGATTTAAAGTTTATTATGATTGATCAAAATACATTGTGTGCAACTACTTGCATGTTAAAGAAATCTATTTTTGAAGATGTTGGTTATTTTGATCATCGTTTGCTTCAACTGCAAGATCTAGATTTGTGGCTTAGAATAATTAAAAAATATCCAATAAAAGTTATGCAAGAAAAGCTAACCTGTTATCGAATTCGCGGTGATGATAATAATTTAAGCAATGATTCAAATAAAAAGGTTAAAGTTAGAACTCTTACTGAATGGATTTGGGTTATGCAAAATATTTGTGAATTTGATGCGACTATTATTTCTCAAGCGCTTGATAAACAGTGTGATAATGAAAGTAAATATAAAGCACTTTTTGATTATTATTGTTTAATTGGGAATAAAGCTTATGCAACTGCAGTATTATTAGCTGTTTATAATAAATTAGGTGCTAATTTTTCTTTTCCATCTGGATTGTATCGAGATTTTTTTGAGATGTATTCATCTTTTGATATGTTTGATAATTTTGGATTTGTTGCTGCTGCTGTTAGCGAATTATTTATTGCTACGCCAGAGCAACCAAATTTCAATTGTGAAAATAGTTTAACACAACCTATTAGTTTGAGTAATCAATATTTTTATTCTTTAGATAAATATAGCAAAATTACTCAATTACGTTTAGATCCGATTAACCAACCGGCTAAAGTTAAATTATTGGCAGCTTATGTGAAGCTAAACAATGGTGAAAATTACCCTTTAGAATTAGCTTGGCATAATGCTGATTTAAATGCTGATGTTTATGAATTTAAACATATTGATCCACAGATGGTGTTTAATATTCCTGAAGTTTTGCAGAATAATTTAGCTGCTGTTCAATTTGAAATTGATATTACGCCATATAGTAAATCAGAGCTTTGTATGTTGTTGAGTAATGTGTAAAATGAATAGGAAATTATTTTCTATATTTAGAAAATAATCTGATAAAATATTATCCTATTTATTTTTGTTATATCTTAGATAGCTAGATTAATATAGGGGTTATAAGTGTCAAAACAAAAGATTAATTTATCAGAATGGGCGTTAAATAATAAGCCGTTAATTAAGTATTTTTTGATACTATTTATGATTTTGGGCACATTGTCTTATTTTAACCTAAATCAAAAAGAAGATCCAGAATTTACTTTGCTTGCTATGGTTATTCAGGTATCTTGGCCGGGTGCTACTGAGGTGCAAATGGAAGAGCAGGTTGTTGATAAGATAGAAAAAAAACTACTCGAACTTTCTAATCTTGATTATACTCAAACTTATATTAAGCCAGGCTATGCACAAATCACGGTTAATTTACAAGATAGTTCTCATGGTCGTGATGTTACTGATTCTTGGTATCAAGTACGTAAAAAAATATCTGACATGAAAGATACTTTGCCTAGTGGTGTTCAAGGTCCTTATTTTAATGATGAATTTGGGGATACATATAGCAGTATTATAGCTTTTAGTGGTAATGGTTATAATCCTGAGGAATTACGTAGAGTAATTGAGGGGGTAAAGCGTGAGATTTTGCAAGTTGATGGTGTTGAAAAAGCTGATTTATTAGGTACACAAAATGAACAAATATCAGTAGATATTTCAAGTAGTCGTTTAGCATCACTTGGGATTGATTTAGGTGCTTTATTAAGTGCAATTCAAAAGCAAAATGCAATTACTCCTTCAGGGGTTTATGAAACCAAAAATGATCGTTATATTGTTCGTGTATCTGGTAATTTTTCAAATGTTGACGATATTAAAAATTTACCATTGTCAATGAATAATAAAGTATTCAAGTTAGGTGATATAGCTACTATTAATCGTGAATTTGCAGATCCACCTAAAACTATCATTCATTATAATGGAGTTCCATCTATTTTATTGGCATTAACAGTTAGAAAATCTGCCGATGTAATTAAGACCAATAAAGCAGTAGATGAATTGTTAGCTAAATTAAAAAATAAGTTACCTATTGGTATTACTGTTAATCAAGTGAGTGATCAAGGTGATGTTATTACTGAATCCATTCATGAATTTACTAAGAGTCTGACTGAGGCGATTGTAATTGTACTTGCTGTTAGTTTTTTAAGTCTTGGCTTTAGAACTGGTATTGTAGTGGCTATCTCAATACCGTTAGTACTTGCAATTACTTTTTTAGTTATGGATATGTTGCATATTGATTTACAGCGTATATCACTTGGTGCTTTAATTATATCTTTAGGTTTATTAGTAGATGATGCTATTATTTCTGTTGAAATGATGATGTTAAAACTTGAAGAAGGATATAATAAATTTAAAGCCGCGACATTTGCTTATACCTCTACAGCGTTTCCCATGCTAACTGGTACTTTAATCACTGTAGCTGGTTTTTTACCGGTTGGATTAGCTAATTCTACAACTGGTACATATGTATTTACGTTATTTGCGGTAGTTGTTATATCACTAATCGTATCATGGTTTGTTGCGGTGTTATTTACTCCTTATTTAGGATATTATCTATTACCAAGCAATGTTAAATCAGATCATGGACACTCAGAGCATGATGTTTTAAATAAGCCATTTTATAAAAAATTTCGTAATTTATTGTTGTGGATAATTAAATATAAGAAAAGTGTAGTATTAGGAACTGTTGGTTTATTTGTTGGTTCATTATTTTTATTTAAAGTGGCAGTACAACAACAATTTTTTCCACCATCTGATCGCCCTGAGATAATGGTAGATATGTGGTTTCCAGAGGGGGCTTCAATTTATGATACTGAATCAAATGTAGTTAAATTTGAAAAAATAGCTAAAGATATCCCTGGAGTTAAATTTGTTACTACTTTTGTTGGTGTTGGTGCTCCTAGGTTTTACTTATCATTAGATCAGCAAATGCAAAATATTAATTATGCCCAATTATTAATAATGACCACTGGTGGTGATAAACGTAATGTAGTACGTGATAAATTAGCAGCTATTTTAGATAAAAATTTTCCTGATGTGCGTGGCAGAGTAGTCTTCTTAGAAAATGGTCCACCTGTTGGATACCCTGTGCAGTTTAGAATATCTGGTGGTGACCCTGAAATGGTACGCAAGATTGCGAATCAAGCACAAGATATCATGCGTCAAAATAAAAATTTAACTAATGTTAATGATGATTGGGGTGAAGATCTTAAATCATTACGTTTTGTTGTAGATCAAAGTAAAGCACAAGCTTTAGGTATTTCGAGCTTAGAATTAGAAAATCAATTAAATGCTTTGATTTCCGGTCAACCAATTACTAATTATTTTGATCGTGATGAAACTTTAGCAGTAGTCGCGCGTTTAGATAAACATGAACGTAATTTAGTAAAAGAAGCATCTAATTTAATGGTTCAAACTGCATCAAATGTATTTGTACCTGTTGGTGAATTAGCTAAGCTTAAGTTTGAAGCTGAAGTTAGTAAACGTTATAGACGTAACCGTGTTCCAACCATTACTGTACGTGCTGATTTAGTTGGTGATGTACAAGCTAATGATATATCTAATCAGTTATTTCCTAAATTACAAGAACTTGAAAAAACTTTACCACTTGGTTATCATATTAAAATTGGTGGTAGTTTGGAATCGTCGCGTAGGGCTCAGGCATCTATTAATGCTGTAATCCCGTTAACTATTATTGTGGTTTTAACTTTGTTAATGTTTCAATTAAAGAATTTTACTCGTATGGCAATGGTGGTAGTAACTGGTCCATTGGGATTGATTGGAGTTACATTATCTTTAGTGATATTCCATGCACCATTTGGTTTCGTGGCTTTATTGGGGGTAATTGCTTTATTTGGAATTATTATGCGAAATACTGTTATATTAATTGATCAGATTGATAGTAATGTTAAATCAGGTATGAGTACTTTGGATGCTATATTAAATTCCACGTTATTACGCTTTAGACCAATAGCATTAACGGCTTTAGCTGCTGTATTAGGTATGGTACCATTAGCACATAGTCAATTTTGGGGACCAATGGCAATTGCGATGATGGGTGGATTAACGATTGCTACATTATTAACCTTGATTTTTTTACCAGCTTTATATGCACTGGTATTTAAAGTATCGATAGATAATCAATGAAATTAATATCTCAATTAATATTTTATATTATAAAAACGGTATTACTATTGATCGTCGTAGGTGATATTTATGCAATTGATTTGGAGCAAGCATATCGAAAATCACTAAACTATAATGCTGATTATTTGCAAGCTATAGCACAAAATATAGCTGGTCACGAATTTGAAAATCAAGGTTTAGCAAGTTTATTGCCACAATTAAATGCAGGTGGTAATTATAATTATGCTCAGTTTCAAAGTGGTGGTATGCAAGTTGGTTTTACTCAACCGAGTTTTAATGCCTCAGCTACTCAGGTATTATATGATTTTAATAAGTTTTCTACGTATAAAAAAGCTATCTATACTACTGATTTATCAGATTTACAAATAACCGATGCACGGCAGCAATTAATGTTAAAAGTAGGGCAAGCATATTTTGAGTTGTTGTATGCAAAGGATACTTTACTGGTAGCAAAAATGACTAAAAATGCACTTAAAAAGCAGTTAGATGATGCAGAAGTTGAATATAAAATAGGTAAGGTTACAATTGCAGATATTAACGACGCAAAATCAGGATATGATACAGCAGTAGCAGATGAAATTCAAGCGCAAAATGATGTTATTAATAAGCAGGTGATATTTCAAAATATTACTGGCGTTAATCCAGAGCTAATTCAACCAATTATTAGTAATATCGAATTAGTTTATCCCAATCCTGATGATGTAGAAAGTATTGCTAAGATTGCACAAACAAATAATTTAAGTATTAAGATTGCTAAAAAAAATATTGAGATTTCTTATCAAGATATCAAAATTGCAAAATCAGGGCATTTACCAGTAATAAATTTAATGTTTAATTATCAATTTCAAGGTACTGCTAATATTAATTATACCGACTCTGCTGCTACGGCACAATTAGTACAACAAATTGCTAGTATACCAGGATTTCCATTATCTAGTTATAATGGTCTAGGTGCTTTTATTGGGATTAATATTCCGTTATATTCCGGTGGAATGGTAAGTTCACAAGTGCGTCAACAATTACATTTATATGAGGTTGCGCGTGATCAATTATTAGCAACCAAACGTGATGTAGATCAAAAAGTACGTTTTGCTTATTTACAAGTGCATAACGGTGTTGGTTTTGTAAAAGCTCAGTCTCAGGCCTTAACTTCAGCTAAAATTAAATTAGATTCTGATAAAACAGGATATAAATTAGGTATTAGAAATAGCATTGATTTAGTTAATTCTCAAAAAAATTATTATAAAACTTGGCAAGATTATAATCAATCGCGTTATCAATATTTAATCTATAGATTGCAATTAGAGTATTTATTAGGTAATATTGATGAACAATTTATTAAAATAATTAATGTTAATATTAAGCAATAAAGGGGTATTATTGTGCAAGTAAATAAGAAAATATTACAATTTGGTTTTATATTTACCTTGATATTATTAAGTGGTTGTTCTAAAAAAGAATCTCCTCAAGTTGATGTTAAATATGTTAAGACAGCAATATT
>DAHXMX010000089.1 GCA_027371515.1 Neisseriaceae bacterium | reverse complement strand
TTTTATTACCGTAAATAAGTTAAGTAAACTTGGATTAAATTTATTATTAATTAGTGAAAAAGATTTACCATTAAGATGTCCTATGCCAGATGTAATTAGTTGGAATAATCACCCAAGAGTATTTTTACAAATTGAAAAAGAGCCAAATAAAGAAATTATTTGCCCGTATTGCTCAACTAAATACAAACTAATTTAAAATAATAACTAAAGGACTTGAAAAGCTAGTTTTACGGCTGAGATGCATAAAATGCTATGCCATATGGCCTATCTAGCCCGCCAAGTCCTGTAGGAGTTACATTAAAGCATGTTGCAGACTCAATAGAGCCGTTACTATCTACGCTACATTGAGTATAATTATTGATATTTGTATTTGTAAAATATGCGTAGTTACCATTAAATGCTATTTCGGATGGGTAATAAAAAGCACCATAACCACTGGGAGCAACATTAACACAAGTACTAGATTCAATAAGACCAGTATTATCTACGCTACATTGCGTGTAGTTATTCGCATTATAATTGACAATATATGCATAATGTCCATTAAATGCTATTCCAGTTGGAGTATTTAACGCACCAGATCCAGTGGGAATAATATTAACGCATGTACTAGATTCAATAAAGCCTGTATTATCTATATTACATTGAGTATAATTAGCATTACCAAAATTGACAATATATGCATAATTAACATTAAATGCTATTCCTCTTGGATTACTTAACGCACTAGATTCTGAAAGCTTAATTGTAACGCATGTACTAGATTCAATAAAGCCTATATTATCTATATTACATTGAGTATAGCTATTACCACCACCATTAACAATATATGCATAATGTCCATTAAATGCTATTCCTATTGGGTAATTTAACGCACCAGAACCACTGGGAATAACATTAACGCATGTAGTAGACTCGATACCATGCGAGACTACATTACATTGAGTATAGCTATTACCACCACCATTAACAATATATGCATAATGTCCATTAAATGCTATTCCTCTTGGATTATTTAACGCACTAGATTCTGGAAGATAAATTATCCTACATGTTGCAGGATTAATGCCTTTAGATTCTACACCGCATTTATTATAGCTGTTATTATCAAAGTTGGTAAAATATGCATAAGTAGGGTTTATAGTTCGATCTATAACAGCTCCAGCACCGCAGCCACAAATACCAATCACTAATATGCCGCCGACACTCAACAATTGAAATTTATTTGATATATTAATTCTAGGCATAACAAGCGTAATTTTAACAATAACAATTAATGGCGGAATGTTCTATATCCAGTTAATACCATAGCTATTTGATGCTCATCTGCAGCTTGAAAAACTTCGCTATCTTTAATTGAACCGCCTGGCTGAATTATTGCAACAACACCACCTTTAGCTAATAAATCCACATTATCTCGGAATGGAAAAAATGCATCTGAAGATGCTACACTATTAGTGATATCAAAACCAAATTCAATTGCTTTACTCATTGCAATTTTACTTGAATCAATACGTGACATTTGCCCTGCTCCAATACCAATAGTTTGACCATCTTTAACCAACACAATAGCATTTGATTTAACAAAACGTGTAACGCTCCATGCAAATTCTAAATCAGATAACTTATCTAAACTCGGTGCAACTTTAGATACTACCCTTAAATCTTTAATATCTAATTTTTTATTTTCTGGCGTTTGAATTAACATACCACCACCAATACGCTTATAATCTAAACGATTATAATTTGATGTAATATCAATTTGTAATACACGCACATTTACTTTCTTACTTAAGATATAGATTGCCTCATTGCTATAACAAGGTGCGATTAATACCTCAACAAATAATTTTGATACCTCCTCAGCTGTTTTGGCATCAATTTCTCGATTAAAAGCAATAATTCCACCGAAACTACTAACTGGATCACTCGATAAAGCTTTTTTGTAAGCGCTTAATATATCTGAAGCAATCGCAACACCACAAGGATTAGCATGCTTTACAATTACACAAGCAGGCATATGATATTGTTTAACACATTCAAATGCAGTATCCGCATCAGCTAAATTATTATAAGATAATTCCTTACCTTGTAATTGTTTAAAACTAGCAAGTAATCCAGTTATATTGGTAGTATCTTTATAAAAAGCCGCCATTTGATGGCTATTTTCACCATAACGTAATGTTTGTGCTAATTTCAACGGTATAGTAAGTTCTTCCCCAAATATAATTTCATTTGATAGTTGTTGCTGTAAATATTGTGCAATTAAACTATCATAATATGCTGTATGGCTAAATGCTTTTTGCGCTAATTTTAAACGTGTAATAATATCTACATCATGATGCACTTTAATTTGGTTAATTACTTCTTTATAATCATTTGGATTAGTTACAATTACTACATGTTGATAATTTTTACTACTTGAACGAACCATAGCTGGTCCACCAATATCAATATTTTCTATCGCATCATCCAATGTACAATTTGGCTTTTGAATTGTTTGTGCAAACGGATAAAGATTAACACACACCAAGTCAATGGGTATAATTCTATGTTTATCTAATTGTTGCATATGATTATTATCATTTTTTTTAGCTAAAATTCCGCCATGAATTTTAGGATGCAAAGTCTTTACTCTACCATCTAATATCTCTGGGAATTCTGTTACACTTGCAACTTCTATAGCTGATATAGCATTATCCGTAAGATACTTAAATGTACCTCCGGTAGATAAAATCTCAATACCTAAGTTACTTAACTCACGTGCAAATTCTAAAATACCAGACTTATCTGAAACACTAATTAATGCTCGTTTTATTTTATTATTCATATATTTTATCCAAAAAATAATCACTAAACGCTATTATGACATAAAATAAAGCTCAATTTATGGTAATATGTCTACTTTAAATAAATATGGCTATTAAACAGACAATAAACGGACAATATTAAATGGATAAAATTGTAGTTCTAATCTCTGGGCGTGGATCTAATTTAAAAGCAATATGTGACAGCGGCTTAGCCAATCAAATTGCATGCGTAATCAGTAACAACAAGAATGCAGCCGGCTTGAATATTGCACAACAATATAATATCCCAAGTTTTATTATTCAACATCAAAATTACAATAGCCGCGAAGAATTTGAGAAATCTATCGCTCAAGTTATTGATACATATAATCCACAATTTATAGTACTAGCTGGTTTTATGCGCATTTTAAGCCCATGGTTTGTTAATAAATATCACAATCAGATTATCAATATTCATCCATCAATTTTACCTGCATTTACTGGAGCAGATGCTACAGGTGATGCTATAGCTTATAAAGTCAAGCTTAGCGGTGCAACAGTACATATTGTAACTAATCAATTAGACCATGGACCAATTTTAATTCAAGGTATTGTACCAGTTTTACCTGATGACACCAAATCAACTCTTAGTGATAGAATTTTAACCATTGAGCACACCATTTATCCGTTTACAATTCGTAAACTTTTAATGAAACAATATACTAATATCAATAATATTTATTGTTTAACTAAATTAGATACCGATAATATCTATCTTAAAAATTTATATAACAATATTTTTTACTAACCTATTAAATGAATTATACTATTTCAAATAAAGAGCTTGGTAGCATTGCATTATTTTCCTTAATATTTGGTTCAATGATGGGGAGCGGTGTTTTTGATATTCCAGAAAATATTGCCCACGGTTCTAATTTGATAGGCGTATTAATTGGTTGGGTTATTACAACAATTGGGATATTGTCACTTGCCTTTACTTTTATTTATATTATTAAAAAACGCCCACATATTCAAAGTGGTATATATGGATATGCCAAATATGGTTTTGGTGATTATATGGGATTTAATGTAGCATGGGGCTATGCACTAAACTCAATATTAGCTAATGCTAGTTATTTAATTTATATTTTTGCAACATTAAGTAATTTTGCAATATTTAAATTATTTGGTATTGGAAATAACACAGCAAGCTTATTCTTACAATCATTTTTAATCTGGCTAGTTTATATTTTAATCTCTAGCGGGATAAAGCAAGCTGCAATAATTAATATTTTTATTA
>DAHXMX010000088.1 GCA_027371515.1 Neisseriaceae bacterium | reverse complement strand
TCGTTATGCAAAATCTGGTGAAAGGCTTGATTTATTAAATGGTAAAGAGGTAGAGCTTGATTCTGATACCTTAATAATTGCTGATGGTGGTGACAATCCATTAGCTATAGCTGGTGTCATGGGTGGGATTGATTCTGGCGTAACTGAATCATCTACAGCTATTGTTTTAGAAAGTGCTTTTTTCTCACCTAAAGTTATTATGGGTAAAGCTAAAAAATATGCTGTTAGTTCTGATTCTGCGTATCGCTTTGAGCGTGGTGTTAATACTAATTTGCAATGCTTTGCTATTGAATATGTAGCAGACTTGATTATTAAGTATTGTGGTGGTAAACTGAATGGTTATAATTATAATACCAACAATATTCTCACCAATAAAGCTATTCACTTAAGTTTTGATCAAATTAATGCTAAAATTGGCCAAGATATTCCAATTAGTACGCAACAAAATATTTTAATGCGTTTAGGGTTTAACTATCACGTATTTAATGATGCATTATTGATAACACCGCCAAGTAGTAGATTTGATATAAATATACCAGAAGATGTTGTAGAAGAGATTGCGCGAGTATATGGTTATAATAATATCGAACCAATTATGCCAACAGCTATTTATGAGATTAAATCAATTGATACGGATTATGATTTGTTAATTGCTTATAAGCAAAAATTACAAATGTTAGAATATAATGAAATTGTTAGTTATTCTTTTATTGAGCCACAATATGAAGAAATGTTAGGTAATAAAGATGTTAATGTGGTAAAATTACTCAACCCTATTGCAGGATTGGGAATTATGCGAACCTCTTTGGTTGCTGGTTTGATTAAGTCATTGATTTATAATATTAACCGTGGTCATAAGCAGGTGAAATGTTTTGAAATTGCTCGAGTTTTTTACGGAGAAGAATCCAATCATCAACCCATTAAGTTATCTGGCTTGGCTTATGGAATGCGTTATTTACCTAGTTGGTGTAATAAACATGAATTGATTGATTTTTTTGATGTTAAGCAAGATGTATTAAAGCTATTATCTGATGTTGATAATATTGAGTTTGTAGCATCAAATACGATTGATATTTTGCATCCTGGTCGTGCAGCATTTATCATGGTTAATGGTGATATGATTGGCTTTATCGGGCAGTTACATCCACGATTAAGTCAAAATTTAGACATCATTGGTGATGCACCGTATATTTTTGAATTAGATTTTGATAAGCTAGTATCTAATCAGAAAATGATTAAATATCTGGAAGTCTCTAAATTTCAAAAAGTTGGGCGTGATTTATCTTTGATAATTGATCGATCACAAAATATAGGTGAGGTTTTAATGTTAATAAAATCTATTAATGTTCCATATTTGATAGATGTATTTGTATTTGATGTATACCTAGGTGATAATATAGATAAAAATAAAAAAAGTATAGGTTTGAGTTTTGTTTTTCAAGGCTTTAAAACTTTGGTTGAAGATGAAATCAATAAAAGTATGAATATAATTATTGATTTAATAACCAATAAATTTCAAGCAATTTTAAGAAAGTAATGGAGATATAAAATGACGGTCACAAAACAAGAATTAATACAATTAGTAATAAAAAATTCTGATTTAAATATATCTGAAGCGAGTAAATTTGTGGAAGATTTTTTTGAGGTGATTATTAGAAGTTTAGAATTAGGTATTCCAGTTAAAATTCCAAGATTTGGTAATTTTATGTTACGTGATAAAAATCCGCGTATGGGTCGTAATCCAAAAACTAAAGAAGCGTTTCCAATCTCGGCTCGGCGTGTGGTTTCGTTTCGAACTAGTAATGTTTTAAAATCAGCGATTAAAGGGTAGATGTTTAGCAACTAATTAGTTTGCTATGTGTATTTTTTATAAAGAAGAAAAGTAATGCTAAAGAGAGCTATTTACAAAATTTTTGGTACAAGAAATGATAGATTGTTAAAATCTTATTATAAAACTGTTCAGCATATAAATGCGTTAGAAGCTGATAATATAAAGCTTAGTGATGAAGAGCTGCAGCAAAAGAGTTTTATTTTTAAACAAAGATTAAGTAATGGCGAGACGTTAGCACAGATTTTGCCTGAAGCTTTTGCTGTCTGTCGTGAGGCAGGGCGTAGGGTATTTAATATACGACTTTTTGATGTTCAATTAATTGGTGGTATGGTGCTACATGATGGTAAGATTGCTGAGATGAGAACCGGTGAAGGTAAGACACTAGTCGGAGCTTTAGCTACATATTTAAATGCTTTAACTGGTCTTGGTGTGCATGTAGTAACTGTTAATGATTACTTGGCTCGTCGTGATGCTGAGGAAATGAGCAAGTTATATAATTTTTTAGGTTTAACTGTAGGTGTCAATCTACCGGATATGACACAGCATGAAAAGAAACAGGCTTATGCTTGCGATATAACCTATGGTACTAATAATGAATATGGCTTTGATTATCTTCGTGATAATATGGTCTTTGATCTTACCG
This sequence comes from Neisseriaceae bacterium, assembly GCA_027371515.1. GTDB lineage: Bacteria > Pseudomonadota > Gammaproteobacteria > Burkholderiales > UBA11063 > Aquella. The sequence goes on along the minus strand of DAHXMX010000088.1, from coordinate 1,678 downwards.
ATAAAGTTCAACGTGCTCTTAACTTTGCCGTGGTTGATGAAGTTGACTCGATTTTAATTGATGAGGCTCGTACTCCACTTATTATTTCTGGTCCTGCAGATGGTAGTCAAGAGTTGTATGTTAAATTAAATTTGATACCACCATTATTAACTAAACAAACTGATGAAAAAAGTGAAGATGGTGACTTTTGGGTGGATGAAAAAAATAACAACGTGATTTTATCCGAAGCTGGTCATGAGAAAGTTGAGAAAAAATTAGTTGAAATGGGTTTGTTATCCCCTGAAGATAATTTATATAATCCACATAATATTAGTTTAATGCATCATTTATTGGCAGCCATGAAGGCTCATTATTTGTATATTAAAGATCAACATTATGTAATTAAAGATAATGAAGTGGTTATTGTAGATGAGTTTACGGGACGCTTGATGAGTGGACGTCGTTGGTCAGATGGATTACATCAGGCGGTGGAAGCTAAAGAGCATGTTCCTATTCAGCGTGAAAATCAAACAATGGCATCAATTACATTTCAAAATTATTTTAGAATGTATACTAAGTTATCAGGTATGACTGGTACTGCCGATACTGAAGCATCTGAATTTCAGCAAATTTACAAATTGGAAACAGTGGTAATTCCGACCAATAGGCCTATGGTTAGAAAAGATTATAATGACAAAATTTATATGAATTTTGAAGATAAGTATAATGCTATTGTTGAAGATATTAAAGATTGTCACAGTCGTATGCAGCCGGTACTAGTTGGTACTACTTCCGTTGAAAATTCTGAAGTTTTATCTCGTTACTTAACTAAAGTTGGTTTAAAACATCAAATATTGAATGCAAAACATCATGATAAAGAAGCTAATATTATTGCGCAAGCAGGTAGTCCAGGAGCTATTACTGTTGCAACCAATATGGCTGGTCGTGGAACTGATATTATTCTAGGTGGTAATCCTAAGCCTGAAATAGCTCAAATCAATCAACGAACTGATATTACTTCTGAGCAAAAAGAAGCTTTAATTAATAAGGTTTGGGAAGATTGGAAAATTAAAAATCAAGCTGTTTTGTCAGCAGGTGGGTTATTTATTATCGGTACTGAACGTCATGAATCTCGACGGATTGATAATCAGCTGCGAGGGCGTTCTGGTCGACAGGGTGACGTTGGCGCTAGTAGGTTTTATCTTTCTTTAGATGATCCGTTGCTACGTATTTTTGGTGGAGACCGGATGCGTAGTATGATGCAAAGACTTGGTATGGCAAAAGGAGAGTCTATTGAACATAAATGGTTGTCAAACTCTATTGAATCAGCACAGCGTAAAGTGGAAGCACATAATTTTGATATTCGCAAGCAGTTATTAGATTATGATGATGTTGCTAATGATCAAAGAAATGTAGTGTATATTCAACGTAATGAAATATTAATGAGTAACGATTTATCTGATGTTTCATTAGCTATGATTAAAGATGTAATATTACATACTTATAATAGTTATATTCCGCCTAAATCATTTGAAGATATGTGGGATATTAAAGGTCTAGTAAAAGTTTTACATGATGAATTTCAATTGGATTTTGCTTTAGAAGAGACAATAGCGGCAGATAACAAAATTAGTCGTGAGCAAATTGGTGAACAATTAATTGAATATGCAACTAATCAGTATAAAACCAAGATGAATAG
>DAHXMX010000087.1 GCA_027371515.1 Neisseriaceae bacterium | reverse complement strand
TTTGGCGCAATACAAAATGCTGTAAATGTAAAAATATTAACATAAGCTAATTAAAATAAGATATAATAACACTCTCAACAATGGTGGGTCTCCTTGCATTGTTTACTACAGAACCTGGTCAGGTCGGGAACGAAGCAGCCACATGTAGATAAAGCAAGTGCCAAGGGTTAGGCTCACCACCTCATACTATGTTTCAATTAATGATTTAATTACATGTCCTGCTAACATTAAGCCAAATAATGGAGGCAGATAGCTGATTGTACCATTTATTGGTCTACTGCCATCTTGTAATAAAGGTTGAGCCTTGCGCTCTTCTTCGGAATATACTACTGTCAAGCCTTTTATAATACCGCGTTTTTTTAGACCTAAACGAATCACTCGTGCAAGACTACACATTTTAGTTTTACTAATATCAGCCAATCTGACTTTTGTTACATCATAACGATTACCAGCGCCCATACTTGATACAATATTAATTTTATTTTTAATGCAATAAGTTATTAGAGCAATCTTAGATGGTATCGTATCAATACAATCAATAACATAATCTACATTTGATAAAACTAGCTCACTGATATTATTCTCATCAATGAAAGCTTGATGCGCAATAATTTCGCAAATTGGATTAATAGCTTGAATACGCTGCATAAACAATTCAACCTTAGCTCGACCAACATTAGGTAAAGTGGCGATTAATTGACGATTAATATTAGTAATATCGACTACATCATTATCAATAATCGTAATACGACCAATTCCAGCTCTAGCAATAGCTTCAACTACTTGACCGCCAACACCACCTACACCTGCGATTAAAATATGCTTTGCTGACAATAACTGTAATTTTTCATCGCCAAGTAAGATTGAAGTTCTATAAAATTGTTGTTGTAATGTCATCTAAATCTACTAATAAAATAATTGTATACAAATAACAATATTTAATAAATATAATAAGCCATTAATAAAGAAATGCCATACTTTAATTTTTTCACGACATGCATTTAAGTAAAAAATAATGGTTGCAATAAATGTGATAATGATGCCTGTTAATTGAATTGCATTAGTTAAGCGCCAATCAGTAAAAAGTATACCAATAATTGGCAATAGTGAACTTTGAAACACCATCGCACCGGTTATGTTACCAATAGCTAGCGTATCTTTAAATTTACGTAACCAGATAATACTATTTAATTTCTCCGGCATCTCGGTTGCGATCGGAATAATTATTAATGATAATAAAAATGGGGATAAATTATATGCTCCTGAAATATGCTTAATTGAATTAATAAACATATTCGCGAAATAAATCAATAACCACATAGCAAATATAATTTGCAAAAAAATACTCAAAAAATTAACTTTGAAGCCTAAATGTTGGATAGTTAACTTTTCTGTAGCTTCAGTGTTATGCCCATCAACGACTAACTGATTTGAAGATTTAAAGGTGAGAACTAAATATAAAATATAACATCCAGCTAATACTATTGCGCATATAATATTAAAAATCTTACTAAAAAAATAACCTTGAGCAAATATAGTTAAAAATACTATCCCATAACTTAACAGGAAAAATTTTAAATCACGTTTTAAACCAGTTGGTTCTGGATTAATTGTGCCATTGATACCACGCTTTGTTATTACTGATATTGACATCAAGAATAAGGATAATGTTGAAAGCATTAATGGTGCACCTAGAATAGCTCCAATGCCTATTTCATTATTGACATTACTAATATTATTATGATCAGCAGTTAAAATAGCAATTATTGGAATGATAGTCTCAGGAAGTGCTGTGCCTATAGCAGCAAATACCGAACCGGTAACCCCTTCAGATATTCCAAGCTTCTCACCAAAATGCTCAAGTGCATTACAAAAAAGATTACTGCTAATTACGATTAAAATCAAACACAATAGTAAAATAACAATATCAGCCATTGTATCCTCTATTTAATAATTCTTGAATCACAATATTTGTATCGGGAGTATGCCCAAATAAAAACTTAAACGCAACAGCAGCTTGTTCCACTAACATACCAATTCCAGAATAGGTAACGGCATACTGATTAAGCATACTACATTTGTCTAAAAAAATGCCACGATGATAAGATAAATCATAGCAAAATGTATTTATATCTACATGTTTAATTTGATCAAATAATTGATTATCACTTCTATTAGGAGAGGTATTTATAATCAAATCATAATACTTATTTGAACTAAAATCACCAATACAAAACTTATACTGTAAATAATCAACACGCTTTTGATTACGCGCTAAAATATCAATACAATTTGGATTCTCAACAATAAAATCAAGTAATATAGAATCGACCACATATCCACTACCAATAAATAAAATTTTTTTATCTTTTAAGTCAATTTTTTTATTATTTTTAATGTCAGTTAAAATACCAATTCCATCGGTAGTATCTGAAATTAGTTTACAGTCTTTATCAATATACAAAAAATTAGCAGTACAACAAAACTGACTGCGAATTGTATGATAAGGAGTACAATTATATGCCGCATTTTTAAATGGACTAGTAACATTTACTCCGATATATCCATCTGCAAATAATGTTTTAATTTGTGACTTAAAATCAGCTTCATTAGTAGCCAATACTTTATCATATATCAACTCCAAACCAAACTGCTTTGCAAACAAGGTAAACACTAGTGGTGATAAACTATGCTCAATCGGATTACCTAAAACTGCTAATTTATACATATATTGACCTCTACTAGGAACTGCACAATTATGGTTATTATACATTATCTGGTATAGTTACTGAATTCCAAAATCACAATTTTTTTGATCTAAATATGCTACAATACAGTTCTTGTATAATCCATTACTTCATTCATTAGACTATGAATAATGACTTTGCAGATGTCTAATGCCTGTATTAACTTAGCATTAATTATATAAATATGGCAAAACTATTTTTAATACCAACTACCTTATCAAGCATCATTGATCACAATGTAATTACACAACATCAACTTGCTAAAATAAAACATTTAAAATACTTTATCGTAGAAACTGCAAAGATAGGTAGGCAGCACATTAAGCAATTACAACTAAATAATCCGCTACAAAAACTAGAAATTAAAGAACTTAATAAATATAATAATGACTACCAAATGTTAATTCAACCATTAGTTAATGGATATGATGTTGGTTTATTATCTGACTGTGGGTTACCAGCTGTAGCTGATCCTGGTAGTGAAATTGTTAAGCTATGCCATCAAAATAATATTCAAGTAATACCATTATCTGGTAGCAGTTCTTTAATGCTAACGCTAATGGCAAGTGGCGCAAATGGACAATCTTTTGCTTTCCAAGGTTATTTACCAATCGATAAAAACAAATGTAGGATAAAAATTAAACAATTAGAAAAATTAATTATTGATTATAATCAAACTCAAATATTAATCGAGACTCCATTTAGAAACGAGCAATTATTTGATGAATTAATCAAAACATTAAATAAAAATATAATCCTAACTATTGGAATAAACTTAATGGATGAAACACAACAAATTATTAGTCAATCAATTGCTAAATGGAATAATTGCGACTTACCTTGTTTAAATAAACAAGAAGTTGTTTTTGTATTAGGGAATTGACGACGTACTTAAAATTTCATCATAAAACGTTCTGTACTTGTTACCATCATGATAAGCATATAATGTCTGAGCAACTTTAGTTGAGCCAGTTACGATATTGCCATAACAATCTAGTGCAATTAAACCAACATAATCGTTTAGTATATCACTTTCATAAATAGATTTATTGACTGCATCTTGTAACTTCATACCATCCATTACTCTAGTATGGACTTTAGTTGCAACAGCTAAATTAACAATCTGCTCACCAATACCAGTACATGAAATACCCATAAACTTAGATGCAAAATTACCTGCAACAGTCGGGCTATCTCCCATACGACCTGGGATTTCAAAGCCAGCACCACCAGTTGAGGTAATAGCACATATAACGTTATTATCATCTAACGCAACTACACCGATAGTGCCAGTCATACCTTGTTTATTAGCTAAATACTCCTGATAACGCATTTCAGTCATGGGATTATATTCCGGAAACTGTAAATTATTATGAGCAAATTTAGTTGCCATCTCACCACACAACATGCTATGATGCTGCTTCATCAAAACCATAGCAACTTCAGAAGGGTTCTTTACA
>DAHXMX010000086.1 GCA_027371515.1 Neisseriaceae bacterium | reverse complement strand
ATACTCGATGAATCAACTAATTTCAATAGATTATTAAAATTAGTAATATCTTGTTTTAATATTCTAGGTGCAATACAGTTTTTGATATTACTAACAATAGATTCATGACTATCCCCTGTAATAAGAGGTGTACTTGCTGCACTACCATATCCAACATGATTGGTATCAGTTTTAATTTCTACAATTATATCTTCTACATTTTCAGTACGGCGAACTGCAGTAATAAAAGGTTTAATTAAAGGTATTTTTATTTGATACAAGTTTATATTAACAATTTTCATAATTAAATTCTCTTAATAAATGTTTTAATCAAAACTATGCTTAATTAACTGTTCTATATCTTTTACTCCAACAACCTTAGTTACTGATTTGTCTTTAGGTAAATTAGCCATTGGAACAATTATTTTTTCAAAACCAAGTTTAATAGCTTCTTTAATCCGCTCTTGTCCTTTTTGTACGGTTCTAACTTCTCCTGACAAACCAATTTCCCCAAACATGGCAAGTTTATTAATTAAAGGTTGGTTTTTATAAGATGAAATAATAGCCATAACCACGGCCACATCTAATGCCGGTTCAGCTATTTTAAGTCCGCCAACTATATTAATAAAAATATCTTGATCAAATAGTTTAATATCTAAATGTCTTTGAATAATGGCAATTAGCATGTTTAAGCGATAGCTATCCATACCAACGGCTAATCTTTTTGCTGGCATACTATATGACTGATCTACTAAAGCTTGTATTTCTATTAACATTGGGCGTGTACCTTCTTGTGTAACTAAAATACTACTCCCTTTAGTATTACTGCGATAAGACGATAAAAAAAGTGCAGATGGATTATTTATTTCAATCAATCCTAGGTCCGTCATAGCAAAAACACCAAGCTCATTCACAGCCCCAAAACGATTTTTAACACTTCTAATCATTCTAAAATTAGAATGTTGATCACCTTCAAAATACAGTACAGCATCAACGATATGCTCTAATACACGAGGCCCTGCAATACTACCATCTTTAGTTACATGACCAATCATAATTATAGTAATATGTTTTTGTTTAGCTATTCTAGTTAAAATACTTGCACATTCGCGAACTTGAGCAACAGACCCTGGCGCTGATTGTATTTGATCAGTATACATTGTTTGAATAGAATCAATAACCACAACCTCTGGTAATTCTTTTTCAATAGTGGTGATGATTGACTCAAGCTTAATCTCAGACATTAAAAATAGCTTACTATTTCCTTTAATATTTAATCTATTCGCCCTTAAAGCAACCTGCTGGATTGATTCTTCACCAGTTATATACAATACTTTTTTAGTATATGATAGCTTATCCATAGTTTGAATAAGTAAGGTAGATTTACCAATACCAGGATCTCCGCCAATTAAAATTACTGAGCCTAATGCTAATCCACCACCTAAAACTCTGTCTAATTCAATAATATCTGTTTTAATGCGTGATATTTCTTTTAGATTTACATTAGCTAGATTGGTTACAGTTGATGTAGTATTTAAAGCACTAAACCCATGTTTATTAGCTGCTAATTGTTCAACAACTTCAACTAATGTATTCCATTCACCGCAAGAATTGCATTTGCCTTGCCATTTTGAATGTTTTTCACCACAAGCTTGACATTCGTAAATTAATTTGCTTTTTGCCATTTAATATTTTTTAATAATATGATAAAATTAACAATGTATCAAATTGTATCATGTAAGGCAATTAATGAGTCATAAAAATTATATCACACCCGAAGGTTATATTAATTTAAAAGATCAATTACACGAATTAGTAACTATTACTAGACCTGAATTAGTCAAAACTATTAGTTGGGCTGCTGGTAATGGTGATAGATCTGAAAATGGTGATTATATTTACGGTAAAAAGAAACTTCGAGAAATAGACAAGCAAATTTATATTTTAACTAAAAAAATTGAAAATATTGAACCTATTGACTCAAGCATACATAAAGGCTCAGATAAAATATTTTTTGGAGCAATAGTTACTATTTATCGTAATGATAATGAACAAAAAATAAGAATTGTAGGTCAAGATGAAACTAATTTAGAACTTTGTTATATTAGTTGGACATCACCATTAGCTCGTGCTTTATTAGGTAAAAAAATTGGTGATAGTTTCGCACTCAAAGCACCTAAAGGTGATGATGTTATTGAAATAATAGATGTAGAATATTAATGAAAATTGCAACATGGAATGTTAATTCTCTTAAAGTACGTTTAGAACAAGTATTATATTGGCTTGAAGTTTCTAATTGTGATGTATTAGCTTTACAGGAATTAAAGCTTGATAATGATAATTTCCCTAAAAATATATTTATCGAAAAAGGTTATCATGTTATTTTTAATGGACAAAAAACGTATAATGGAGTTGCTATTATTTCTCGTTATCCTATATTGGATCCTGAATATGATATTCCTAATTACGACGATATCCAAAAACGAGTAATAGCAGGTACAATAAATGGCATACGTATAATATGCGCTTATGTAGTTAATGGTGAAAATGTTAATTCTGATAAATATATATATAAACTTAATTGGCTAGATCAATTTAAACGCTACAATGAAAATAATCTTAAAGTTACCGATCGATTGATCGTTCTTGGAGATTATAATATTGCCCCTGAAGATCGTGATGTATATAACCCTATCGAATGGAAAGATAAAGTATTATGTTCAATTCCTGAACGCAAACATTTTAAAGAGTTATTAGAATTAGGGTTATATGACAGCTTTAGATTATTCAATCAAAATAATCAACAATATACTTGGTGGGATTATCGCAATTTTGCATTTAAACGCAAACTAGGATTAAGGATTGATCATATCTTAATTAGTGAATCTATTAAAAAGATTGCAACAGAATGCATAATCGACACTGTACCGCGTAACAACGAACGTCCATCAGACCATACGCCAGTTGTATTAACTATTACGACTTATTGACATCCACCTCGCCTTAAATGGCGAGGTTTTACGTTATGTTAAATAATTAATTAATTTGCTTAATATCACAAGAATGATAAACAGGGTTGACCATTACGTTATATGAATGACCGGCTTCAAATACATAATTCTCACCAGCATTACACACCCATTGTCCACCAGTTGGATTATTAATATCAGAATCATAACTTGGATAACCATTAATAATAATTTGACTAGTTTTAAATGAAGTATTACCATTACTAAATATATAATCTAAATTATTACTATCAATAACATCTGGAGTAGCCGGGTTTTGAGAAGATGGTAATGTACCCCATTGTTGAAAATTATTAGGTGCAATTGGAACCATTCCCGCAGAAACCCAAGAAGCATTTTTACCAAAAACCCAATACTCTCCATTTACAACCAAAGTTGCTGAAGCATACGCACTTGGCCCAGCAACATCAGGTCCTGTATTAGTTACTTGCAAAATAAAATATGGTATTGCAGGCGGTAACTGGGCATTAAATATAGTACCTGAGAATGCTCCACTTTTAGCATAATTATCCGACCATCCATTTGGCATATAATCATTATTAAGCGACCACTGCATAACTCCACTTATATTATTTTGATTTGTTATTACATTATCAATTTGTGTTTTTAATTGTGATAAAACATTAGCTTGACTATAAGATGTTGTACCATTAGAACCAAATATATTATTAACATTACCACTAGCGCCCGCATTAGATACTTCACCAATAACAATATGAGTTTGTTTTGGAATACAAAGCTGACTAGTTGGAGATAAATTAGCAGAACAATCATCTTTCACGCTATTATTTAAAGCAGTTGCAATTGATGTGAAAAATTCAATTTGACCTTCGGTATAGCCACCAACTTTCCATGACCCTGTATTATAAGTTTGAGCTAAAATATAATCAACAGAACCTTCAGCAATTGCCGGACCATAAGTATTTAAATTTGAATTACCTGGATAACCAGCAGTTAAAACCAAATTAAACGGATTAGCTACATCAACATCTTGAGGCTCACCTGTTGTATAAACTTGCGGAGCTACACTCACAATTAAACCTTTAGCTTTAAAGCCACGCGCTAATTGTTGGATAGTTTCCGGAGTAAAAGCACCCTCAAGATCAAGATCAACACCACTTATTTTACCACCAACTAATTGATGATTATAACTATCAATTTGACTAGTGATATTATAAATCACATTATCAACATTCTTAAAGTTTTCAGGATGAAGTTTTAGCATGATAAATTAATCCAAAGATTACAAATACAGTAAACA
>DAHXMX010000085.1 GCA_027371515.1 Neisseriaceae bacterium | reverse complement strand
ACTGGCGCTTTAGGTGTTACTTCACCTATTTGATCAACAATTACTACTGATTGACCAAGCTTCAGTAGTTTTACTAAGCATTGTACTACTATTATATTGTTTAAGAATAGATAAATCTTTAATTAAACTTAAACTATTACGAAGATTTGATAAATCACGTGGTCTGGCACTACGTAAAGCTATTCTTGATGTGATACGTTCAATGTCTGCAAATTGACTAAGTGTAGCAGCAATATTGATATTGTTGGTAATTATGCACTCTACAGCATCAAGTCGTTGTTTTATAATATCGTGATTACATAAGGGATTATTTAACCAAAACCAAAGTTCGCGACTACCCATAATGCTATCACATTTATCAATAGTTGATAATACGGTAGGGGATTTTTCACCACGAATAGTATAATTAAGCTCAAGATTGCGTCTTGAAATGGCATCAATTGAAATATATTCAGATTCATTTTGTTTGATTAAAGAGTTAATATGTGGTAAGTCATTACAACTCATTTGTTTTGCATAGGTAAGTATGACGCTAGCTGGGATTATACCAATATCATTATCCTTAATACCAAATCCATTAATGGTCTTTAGTTTAAAATGCTCTAAAATGTTAGTAGTAGCAATATCAAATTTAAAATGCCAATTGGGTATGCCTTTAATTATTTTATGTGGGTATTTTTTTTTGAATTCATGAATATATTTCTCATTAACTAAGATTTCACTTGGGTTGTTTTTCTCTAGATAATTAACTAATTCATTATTTGGAAAACTATTAATAAAAAATTTACCGCTAGACACTGATAAATTTGCAAGATATGTTGTATCTTTTGTAAAATGAATTGCACATAGCAAATTTTCACTTTTTTCATCAAGTAATGCTTGATCACTAATAGTACCTGGTGTTAATATTCTTGTTATTTTACGAATTACTGGCGCTTTAGGTGTTACTTCACCTATTTGATCAACAATTACTACTGATTGACCAAGCTTCAGTAGTTTTACTAAATATTGCTCTACATTATGATGAGGCACTCCAGCCATTTTGATTGGCTCACCACCTGAATTACCACGATTAGTAAGTGTTATTCCAAGAAGTTTGGCAGCAGTTTCTGCATCATCAAAAAATAACTCAAAAAAATCACCCATTCTATAAAATAAAAGCATATCTGGATGCTGTGCTTTTATTGATAGATAATGTTCTATCATTGGAGTGTGTTTTTTTTCTTGCATCTTATTTTTTTAAATAACAATTAACAATTTTAATTATTTCTGTGATTATTTTAGGGTTGCCAGCAATGACACTGGTATTAATGTTTTTAAATAGGTTGTCATTATTTTCAAAGTTGGTAATCATGCCACCTGCTTCCTTAACTAAAATATATCCAGCTGCAATATCCCATTGCTTTAAATTAAATTCCCAGAAACCATCAACATATCCAGCTGCTACATAAGCTAAATCAAGAGCTGCTGAACCTGAACGCCGTTGCCCACTGGTTTTTTGTAACATCTCTTTGAAGATGGCTAAATATGTATCCAAAATACTCATATCATAGGTCGGGAAACCTGTTGCTAATAAAGCATTTTCTAATGTGCTAGTATTACTTACACGAATACGTGTATCATTTAAATAAGCCCCTTTTCCGCTTTCTGCTTTATATAAGTCATTACGATTTGGATCTAAAATAATACCATGGGTTATCTTATTGCCTTCCATAAAGCCAATTGAAATTGAGTATTGTGGGTGTCCGTGTATGAAATTAGTAGTACCATCAATTGGATCAATAATCCAAGTACATTCTGATTGTTGATTGTCATATCCAATTTCTTCTGCTAATATATTGTGATGCGGAAATGATTTTTTTATAGTATCAATTATTACTAATTCACTATGTTTATCAATCTCTGTTACATAATTATTTATACCAGATTTTTTTTCGATTTTAATTTTAGATCTGTTTCTACTTGCTTGTTGTATTATGTTTGCTGCATTATAAGCTGCTTTTGTTGCAATATTAATGATATTAGACATTGTGATTATTTCCTAATAAATAGTTTACTAGTATATATTTTACCGTGTTTTAGATGTTTTATGTTAGAATACGTATATAATAAATTTTGAAGTGAGAACATTATGAAGATTAAATACGAACTAACCAACTTAGATAAGCTTGCGCATAAATATTTTTATCGTGGGTATGATATTATGTTTTTACATGGTTGGTTTTGTGCGTATTTATCAGCACCAAGTGATAGTGAAGATGATTGTGTTATTCCAAGTTATTTAATTTTAAATGAAGAAAAAATTGATGATGAAAAACGCTTTAGTAAATTTATCGATGAATTAATGTTATTATATTCCGATCTTGCTGAGAATATTTATGAAAAAAACAAGTTAATTAAACCATTGATTAGTTTGAATTCTGCAAATAATTTTGATTTAACTTCAGTTGATGATAAAATGAAAATTAATTTGTTAGTTTGGTTATATGGTTATATGTGTGGGTATTTAGTAATTGGTGTAGATATTACCGAATATTGTTCAGATGATAAATTATTAGAAGACAAGTTTTATCCTGCGTTATATACACTTTGTGTGATATTTCTACTATTAGACCAGCAAATTGATGTAACCACTATATTTGATGAAGTTGCTATAGAAGATTATCTTGATGTTAAAGCTGATATTTTAGATCTTTGGGAATCAGTTGATAATGGTCCAACTTTGTTAGACGCAATTCAACAAATAGAGCTAGATGCGGCTATTGGGGAATTAGTTGATGCATTAAATGCTATTTTTTATGTTATTCGTGTTGCTGATGAAAATCGTTATAATCAAGATACCAAGAATAACACTTTGTTAAACAGGCTTGTGATGCATTGATTTCTTGAGAATAAAGCACAAATTTGTTTGCATAATTGATATAATAATCCTCAGCTATGAATTTTTAAAATAATTAATCAATTTAATATTTGGAGAAGGTAATATGAAAAAACGTTTAATATTAGGTGGTGCTATGGCATTAGCTATGTTAGTAACTAATAGCGCATACGCGTGGGTTCATCGCGATTTTAGTCTGTATATTTGTAATTTATCGAAACGAACAATACATTTTAAGAAGACTTATAATTATCAGGCTAATACTAACGATGATTATTCACAAGATTTTGTAGTTGCACCTAATAATTGTAGTGGTAGTATTAATTTCTGGGGTGAGGATAGACGCAGTGGTTATAGTTTAGATAATCGTATTCAATGGAGTATGATAGATAATAATACTGGGGAGAATTTAGGCGAGATAGATTATCATGGTGCCACAATTACTGCTGCTGAAATGAGATTTGGAATAGGTTCAGCTCAATTAAGTTTCGTTGATTATCCAAAAGATAGTGTGATAGATGATGCGAGTAATAAAGATTATCAGCTAGATGCGCATGCTGTTAATTATTTACCTTTTTCACGTCGCACTACAAATTGGCTTGAACGTGTATATGGTAATTTCCATGCTGGAGCTGAAGATTCGTTTTTTGAGACAGCATCCTCACAATACCAAAATTCTCTTGGGCATACTGTTCCTCAAGTTAGTGGTACTATACAAATAATTGACAGCATACCACAATCATCTAAAACTTATGAAGATTTTGAATTTAAATAATAAATTTCCTCCGATATAAATCTATCATAATATCCTCATGATTAAACTCATGAGGATTTATTTTTATGGGAATGTGTTAGGTATTAAATTGTGTTCGCATTAAGCATGCGCAATCGACTTGTTTTGCTCCTTGTTGTTTGATGAAGTATGCTAGATTATTAATGGTATTACCAGTAGTTACCACATCATCAATAATTAACACTTTAAGATTTGTAAAGTTATAATTAGCTTTATAGATGTCATTTTTAGTTTCATTGCGTGCGTTTAATTTATTAAGTGCTTGTGATTTGGTGTCAATATATTTGATAATTGTATTAAATTTAATTTTTGAACTATATTGAGAGTTTAATAGCCAATAGCTTAATAATAATTCTATATGATCAAACCCTCGCATTTTAAGTTTATTTCCATGGCACTATTGTAACCTATGTAAACGTCTTAATAAACACATTATTTGTAATAATTGCTTAAATGAGCTAGCTCAAATTAACGATAAATGCTGCAGCATATGCAAGAAAGCTATATTTGATAACAAAAAATTATGCGCTAACTGTAATACACAACCCCCACACTTTAACATCATTATCGCACTTTTTCGATACGCTCCCCCATTAAGTCATATATTGCATAAATACAAATATCAAAAACAGCGCAAATATCATCTATTACTTAGCTATTTGTTA
>DAHXMX010000084.1 GCA_027371515.1 Neisseriaceae bacterium | reverse complement strand
GATAAATCAGCAGTTTGGAACAGGAGCCTTTTTCATTGATTTTTTTTGAAATTGAATTCTGATTACTAAAATACATACTCTCAATTGAAATTTTTGGATTAAACAAATCCCCTTCAATCACAGACGGAATAATAATGCTTTTTACATTGTCTTGATTTTGTGGAAGTGCACTTTTAATGGTTAATTTATATGCTAATTGATTATTTAAAAAATCAACCTCACCAACTCCGTTAGCAATAACATATGGAGAATAAAATACTATTCTACCATTTTTGCTTACACCTTGATTAAATTTAAAATCTGCTTTTAACTGTTTAAAATTTGTTAACTTTTCAGCAAAACTAATTTTAGGAACAGCAAACAAATTAAAATCTACACCATAAAAAGCACCATTTATAGCTTCAATATTTACATAACCATTAATTAATTTATGTAAATCAACGTAAGTTTTTGCATTATTTATATGAGCGTTAATTACAATATTTGATTTACCACTAATAGCTTTTATATCAAATAAACTGCTAAAAAATTTTTGCAAATCTAAATTATTTAAATGGTTAAATAATTTAATATTATAACCATCATCATTTTTCTGGATTTTAAAATTACCACTTAAATGTCCGCTATATACATTTGCATCAATATTATCAACAATTAAAGAATTACTTTCTAAACTAAATTTAGTATTTAAATTAGATAAATTAATTCGATCTAAGATAAATTCTTTCACTTTTAACTCGCCATCTATATCAAAAGTTGATAACCAAGCAAAAGGTAAAATACGATCATCATAATAAAAAACTGATTGATCAGCCACAGTATTCAATGACAACAAAGATAATTTAGTTATTGATGACTTTAATTGAATTTTCGGCTTTGAATTTAACAAATTAATATTTAACAAAAGAGTAAGTGGGTGTTCATTTAGCATACCATGTAAATTAAAATTATATTGTTTATTTTTAGGTATATATTCACATACTCCACTTAAATTTGAAGTTATTTTTTTAAAATTAAATGGATTGTATTCAATAGTACCCATGCATTGTTTACTAATTATATGCTTATTATCAATCTCTAAATCTTGAAGCTTAGAGACCAAGTTAATTGTACTGTTATAAATATCTAATTTATAATCACTATTAATCTGTTTGACGGTCAGTTTTGCATAATTCTTGTATACAATATCATCAATATTTAATTTTATGTTTTGATTGGCAAACACATTACCAAAATTCAAACTAATCAAAACATTATTAGCAATCATAGATTGCGTACCAAATGTTATTTTATCAGTTATTATATTACCTGTATATCCATCATAGTTAATATTACCATAAACTTGATCAAACAGTAGTTCTTGTTGATTTACATTATAAATTGCATTAGCATTAAGATTTATTTTCAAAATATCGTTATCTAAATTAACTGCAAAACGATTAAATTTAATCTGCTTATCTTTAATACCGCTAAATTGACCTTGAATATTAACATAGACATTATCATGATCTAATTTAAAACCCAAATTAAAAGTACTTATACCATGTTCACGATATAAAACTAAATTACCATTTTGTATTGGATATAAATTTTGATCAACACTAGATTTTATATCATTAATATACAAAATCTTTAAGTCATTAAATACTGAACTATTAATCTGATACGAATTAACTAAACTATTAATCACATTAAAATCAAGATTTTTTTCATTTAATTCAACAGTAGATAAAGACATTCTATTTATCTTATAATGTCCTAAAGCTAGATCAAACCATGATAATTGACACTTAAGTTTATTAATACGCACTAACTCTGCATTATTGCTATTGGCTATTACTAAGCCATTTATCTCAAAACTTAACCCATGCCATAATTTGGGTGAAACATTACCGCTTATATTTACATGATAGTTTTTATTATCTAACTGTTTAAAAAACATTTGTTTAATTTGTTCTTCATCAAAAGAATAAAAAAAGAAAAACAACGGAAATACTATAAAAAACATAAATAGCAATACAGTAGACCAATAAACTACTCGAATAACAGCTTTATTTATTTTAAATTTATTTTTTAGTATCATATTTATTGTTTATTTAAATAATTGCATATATTTAGCATGTAATTGATTGACTTGAGTTACCAACGATAATACATCACTACTATTGTCTATTATATCATCACTCATGATTATTTGTTGCTTTCGTGATACCTGAGCACCGATAATACTTTTTATTTGCTCTACACTTAATTGACTCCTTTGCTGTACTCTTTTAATCAAAATATCCTCTGGACAATCAACAAATAAAATACGAGCTAACATTTGGCGATATTGATCACTCTTAAACAGTAATGGTATCACAAGTATCACATATATGGTATTAATATCTTTAATTAACTTTATCACCTCATCAAAAATTATTGGGTGTAGAATCTGTTCTAATAATAACCTTTTTTGTGGATCATTAAATACTAACTCACGCATTTTTTTACGATCTAGATTAGCATTCTTATCAATGTATTCACTGCCAAAAGCTGATCTAATCTGAGCTATAGCCAGCCCATTATTGGTGGTAATTTGATGAGAAATTAAATCAGTATCAATACATCTTACTCCAAACTCTTCAAAAATAGAGGCTACCAACGATTTACCACTACCAATAATCCCAGTCAAACCAACAACATAGGTCATGCTAATACTCAATTTGATAATATTGATTAATAATTAAAAAAAGAATTGCAGCGATACCTAAAAAAGGACCAAAAGGTATTTCTACACTATGCTTACTCAATTTACGATAAAACAAACGAATAATAATTGCATAAAAAATACCAGTCATTGATGCAAATAAGGTAACAGGTATAATCGCTTTTATACCTAAAAAAGCTAAGATTGCCGCTAAAAATTTAAAATCACCATACCCCATACCATCTTTTTTAGTAATTAACTTAAATGACCAAAAAATACCCCATAAACTCAAATAACCAGTCATAGCTCCAACAACTGAATTAAACAAGCTTCCACTAATCATCCCATTTAAATTTACAAACAAACCAATCCAAATTAAAGGCAAAGTAATCTCATCAGGTAATAAATAAGTTTCATAATCAATAAAAATAGCACAAATACAAAAACTAATAAATATTAAACCAGCAAATAATAGATATACATTTACAACAGGATAACTATATAACGTAAACAACAAACCAGTTAATAATTCAACAAACAAATAACGTAAACTAATCGGATGGTTACATTTAATACATTTACCAGATAATAATAGATATCCAAGTACAGGTATATTACTCCAAATAGGTATTAATGCTTTACACGATGGACAATGAGAAGGAGGTAACAATAAATTAAATCTTTCTGATGTATCACTATATTTATTGTTCAAAATAATCGGTAAACGATAAATCACTACATTTAAAAAACTTCCAATAATCAATCCCAAAATCAAACAAATCAATACCTTTAATGATTGAGGAATGTATAACAACCAAGTATCTAAATATTCCATACTATCCTTATACTAAACCATATAATCTATATTAAACGAGTTATCTTAACACGTTCTACCCAATAATGACCTACATTAATGACTTCAAAAATTAAATTATTTACCTTGAAACATACTCCAGCATTGGGAATACCATTAAACAACTTAAGAATAAAACCATTAATTGTCAATGTGACACCATCTTGTGGAATATGTAAATTATATAATTCATTTAATTCACGAATTAACATAATACCATCAACTATATATTGATTATCTTCTGGTCCTTTGATAACCAAATATTTTGTATGTGGACTTTCAGTGGTAAAATCACCAAAAACTATTTCAAACATATCTTCTAAGCATGCAATACCTAAAAGATCACCATATTCATTAATAACCACAAAGATTCTATTTCTTAATTTTTGTGCCACGTGAATTTGATGAATAACTGGAATAAAATCATTCACAAAAATAATCGGTCTTATAATATCACGAATATCATCAATATTTGCTTCAGCAATATCAATATGCAATACATCTTTGACATGAATATAACCAACAACATTATCAATACCATCATCACAAACTATAATCTGAGTGTGATGCGTAGTTTGAATTTTATGCAGTATATCTTCTATTTCATCCTTTAAATCGATGGCTTCAACCATTCTCAATGGTATTAAAACTTCTTTAATTGTAATTTTTTCTAAATCAATTGAATTACCAGAATATTGTACCAAACACAAAATACCACACATTTTATGATTATAATTTAATAAGTTTATTTTAAATAAGTTTATTTTAAATAAGTTTATTTTAAATTTTTATTTTAATACCA
>DAHXMX010000083.1 GCA_027371515.1 Neisseriaceae bacterium | reverse complement strand
AAATGCCTCACCAAATTTAAGTTGCCGTTTTTTCACAGCCAGCCATGAAAACTTAATATGGGCAAAAAAAAGTAAATCAGCCAAACACACCTTTAACTATAATTATATGAAAGATGGCGATTGGTCGAACGATTTTATTAAAAAACCTAATTTACAGATGCGTTCTGTTTGGGCCATTAATCCTCCCCTGAAATGGGAAAAGAAATTTGGTAAACATCCAACACAAAAACCAATTGACTTGTTAAAGCGTATTATTTTGGCCAGTACAAATAAAGATGATTTGATACTAGATCCCTTTACCGGCAGCTCCACCACTGGTATAGCTGCAAAAATGCTTGATCGTCGATTTGTAGGCATTGATATAGATCAAAACTATCTTGAAGTATCTATTAAGCGATTCAAAGAATTAAGTGAAATTGAAAATTTTAACAAAAATAGTAGTATACTACATTGATAATTAAGGTAATTATATGAAAAATTTAAACATATACCATGATTTATTTCAAGTAAATAATGAAAATGATGTCTTTGAATATTTAATGGGTACTTTAAAACCAAGTATTTTAGTTTGGTCGTATTTTGTTAATTGGGATAAAGTATTTACCAATACCAAAAAAGTTGAGATTGCATTAAATACATTAAATTACTTAATTGGAAAAAATAATTTTGATAAAGAGTTTAAAGAGCTGATAAGGAGTCAACCACAGTTAGCAAATGTAATTCCTGCTCTAATAGTAAGAGGTGGCTCCAATTCTTCAATATTTCAAATTTTAGTTGATTACAAAAATAAAAAATTCACATATAAAGATTATGATTTTTCCAAACAAACATTGTGTGATGAGGATATTGATAATTATTTAGAGTTTGTAAATAATTCTGGTTTAAAGAATTTATTTGTTTCCAAGAAAATTAAAAATTTAGTTGACTACATGATTGGTGTTGAAGCTGGATTAGATAGCAATGGGCGTAAAAATCGTTCCGGAAGTTCAATGGAAGAAATTGTAGAATATTTTATTAATGACTATTGCATCCGTAATTCTTTTCAGTATTTGAAACAAGTAAATGCTGAAAAAATTTATCGAGAATTTAACAAAACTGTACCTGTTGATAAATCATCCAGACGTTATGATTTTGTGGTTAATACAGGCAACGAACTTTTAATTTTTGAAACTAATTTTTATGGTGGCGGTGGCTCTAAATTGAAATCAACTGCAGGTGAGTATAAAAATCTACATAATGTACTAGATGGCAAATTTAAATTCATTTGGATTACGGATGGATTAGGTTGGAAAACATCAAAATTGCCGTTACATGAAACTTTTATACACAATGATTATATTTTTAATTTAAACATGCTGGAGCATGGTGTTCTTGATTTTATTATATAATAAAATCAAGCTGCGATAACTTGGTTTTGCTCTAATTGCATATAATACTAATAATATGATACAATCACAGGATACAAAAAATATCCGGTAAATAATTAAGTGAAAAAACAGTTAAAATACGTAATTTTATTGAGTATGATAACTTCAGCTTTTGCTGAAGGTGGGTTTTATATGGGTGGTGGTGGTGGTTATTCATCGATGATTGGCATCTCAAAAGATAATTTAACCTTTCCAAATGGTGACCTATCCCAATCTGGCAATGCTTTCGCTTTAACTGCTTATATGGGTTATAATTTTAATCATTTTATAGGTATTGAGGCAAATTACCTTGGTTCATTTTCTAGTCGTACTAATTTTTATAATGCTACCCAAGGATTATTAGGTGGATCTGTATTACTTCATTTGCCTTTTGAAGTATTTTTACCATCGCTTACTGGTTTTAATACTTTTATTCGTGGAGGTTATGATTATAATAGTATTGGAATAGGAAGTCAGGTTAATTGTGCTAATTGTATAAATCTGCCAAGTTTAACATATGGATACACTCCGCGATTTGGGGTTGGTGCTGAATATAATCATGATAGTATTGGTTATCGTGTAGAATGGAGTCATTCATCTGATCTATTAGTTGGTAATCAATTAAATATTGATAATAATGTATTTCTTGCTTCAATAATGTATCACTATTAATTATGGAGTACTATCATTGAAAAAAATTTTATTTATAACAGATCCATTATCCACATTTAATATATTAAGTGATACTACCTATATGTTTATGCTTACTGCTTATGAACTTGGTTATCAAGTATCTTATGCGCTTACTAAAGATATACATATTGAAAACAATGTGGCGATAACAACTAGTACAGTTATCAATATTTCAAAATCAATAAATGATACTATTAATGCAGATGACAATTGGTATAAAGAAGAACACTCTCAAAGATTAGCGCTAAATCAATTTAATTACGTATTTGTGCGTAATGATCCACCATTTGATATGGAGTATTTTTATTTAACTCAAGCTTTAAGTATTGCAGAACTTAATGGTGCAAAAATAATTAATAATAGTTTTAGTTTACGTAATTTTAATGAAAAATTAAGTATTCTTAATTTCCCAGAGTTAATAACATCAACATTAGTTAGTAAAAATAAAGCTATTATCAATGAATTTATTAATAAACATAAGGAATGTGTAATTAAACCATTAGACTTAATGGCTGGACGTGGTGTGTTTAAATTAGATATAACAGATGTTAATTGTGATACTATTATTGAAAATTCAACTAATCATTATACTAAAACAGTGATGGTGCAAAAATTTATTCCTGAAGTAGTGCACGGTGATAGACGAATTTTTATTGTTGATGGCGCAGTTGTAGACTATTGCTTATATCGTATTCCACAAGAGAATCAGATTCGTGGTAATATCGCCGCAGGTGGGATTGGGGTAGTGCATAAAATACCATCTGAAGATTATAATCTTGCAATTAAAGTTGCAAAATGGCTAAAACAACAAAAAATAATTTTTGCTGGAATTGATGTGATTGGAAATAAGCTTACTGAAATAAATATTACTAGTCCAACTGGCGCAAGGCAAATTTACCAAGCAACAAAAATCAACATAGCAAAGCTTGTATTTGATGTATTAAGTTAAATGAATTTAACTGTTTTTTATGAGAAAATACGCAGTCTAGTTGGACATGAATACTTTATAACTAATAATTTAGAACAATACCAAAAAGAATGGCGCAATCGTTATTCTTTTTCATCAATTGGTGTGGTTTTGCCTAATTCAGTGAGCCAAATTCAAAATATTGTTACGCTTTGCCAAGAGTTTAATGTGGCAATTGTTCCTCAGGGTGGTAATACTTCACTATGTATTCAAGCAATACCTAATGGAAGTAATTGTCCACAATTAATATTAAATCTTAAGCGTTTAAATAAGATCATTGAAGTAAATCAATGTAATAGTAGTATAAAAGTAGAGGCTGGCTGTATATTAAGTAAAGTACAACAAGTTGCTCTACAACATGATTTATATTTTCCATTATCGATTGGCTCTGAAGGGTCTAGTCAAATTGGTGGTAATATTGCTACTAATGCAGGTGGTATTCATGTACTGAAATATGGCATGATGCGTGATTTAGTCCTTGGTTTGAAAGTTGTTGATGCAAATGGTAGATTAATCAACATGGATAATTCATTACGCAAAGTAAATACTAATTTTGATTTGAAACAATTATATATTGGTAGTGAGGGAACATTAGGTATAATTGTTGAAGCAAATCTTAAGCTGTTTAATATACCTAAACAATTACAAACTTGTTTAATTGGTGTAGCTACTTTAAATGAAGCAGTAAATATTCTTAATATTCTAAAAAAGCAAAGTGATTTATTTGCTTTTGAAATTATTAACCAGAAAGCACAGATGGTATATAATCTGTTTTTTAAAAACAATCAATTGCCAGTAAGTGATTCGTGGTTAATTTTATGTGAGGTAATAGCACCTACAGCTGATGTATTTTATAGTATAAACAATGATAACATTATCATAGCAACAAATGAAATACAGCGGCGTGCATTATGGTTGATTCGAGAAAATATACCGTTAGCGGAAAAAAAATATGGTATTGCAGTTAAACATGATATATCATTACCTATTGATAAGATTAATGATTTTGTAACCCAAAATCAAAATCATATTTTAGATCAGTATCCTGAAGCTGAATTGATTATTTTTGGACATTTAGGAGATGGAAATTTGCATTATAATGTGAAGATTAATAATAGCAATAATGACTTTAGATATGATGAACAAATAATTAATAATATTGTATATACAGATGTATACAAATACAATGGTAGCTTTTCTGCTGAGCATGGAATTGGAATGTTGAAGGCTGGTTTATATAAAAAATATACAGATATTAACAGCTATTTTGTAGCTTATAATATCAAAAAATTACTAGACCCAAATAATTTATTTAACCCT
>DAHXMX010000082.1 GCA_027371515.1 Neisseriaceae bacterium | reverse complement strand
TATACTGTATAATTTTCACCTATTAAGCCTGAATTTATATACCATTTCCAAGTGTTATTAGCTATATCTTTATATTTCTTTTTTTTGGTAATTTGATATAATTTACTGCTAGCTAAAATATATAGCTCATTAGCAACGCTTCCCACTTGAGTTTTCTTAAAATTCCAATAAATACCTCCATTACCATGGCAAACATTTTGCATAGCACGATGCTTCACATCGTCCATAATAGCTTCACTAAACTTAAGAAATTTTACTTCATGAGTTAATTTATAAGCATCAATGAAAGATAAGACCCACCATAATTCATCATCAAAAAACAAACGAATAGCATATTCATTAAGACTTTTTTGCATATTTTGTACTATATAATTATGATATTTCTTGTCACCAGTTAATGCTTCATAGCTCACCATTAATTTATATATATTAGCAAAATACCACAAACCATGATATTTAGTACATGCGGTTTTTTTAATACACCTGTGGTTATACCAAAGTCCATTTTGTGAGTTGTAATATTGCATAATGCTTGTCAAACCATGATCACTAAGTTGCTTTAACTTATTATCTGCATTACATGTAATAAATAATATATTTAACATTATCAATAATATTATTTTCATTACTTATTATTTCTTTGTATCGATAATTAACTCTTGCCCTACTACTAAATTATATCCAGGCAATCTATTATCTTTTTTTACTTTAGCAACATTAGCATGAAACTTGCGACAAATAGAATATACAGTATCTCCATGTTTAACTATATATTTAATTTTATTTGATTTAATTTTATGTTTGTTTTTAGTTTGAGTATTATCTAATTGATTTAACAGATCATCAATTTCATCTGGCTCATTATCTTTCGCGTGAGCTTTAGCGTTCGCATAAGCTTTGGCTTTAATTGTTTGTTTAGGCGGTGCTGATGCATTTTGTTTACTTAAATTTAGCATTAAATCATCTAAAGATTTAGTCGACGAAGCATCTTGTGAAGGTGCAATTGTTGGTTGAGCAACCTCATTAACAGGTGCTGAATATTCAATTTGTATGCCTGTATTAGCATAAAAGCGCATCAAATTAGGCAATGGTAAAAGCACATTATCAGTTTTATCTAAAAGATAATCACTACTTTTATATTGTCCATTTAATTTACTAAATATATCAGTATCCGTTTCTGATTTTTGTTGCACATCACCTACGCGCATCTGATAAGGTAAATTAGTAATCGCAAAAAACGGTTCATCGGTTGCGTTGTCGTCTAATGTAACACCGAATTTTTCTGGATTTTCAATAATATTAGCTAATGCAATTATTTTAGGTACATAATCAAGAGTTATTTGCCTTAAAGGTAATTTCTGAAAATCAACATGACCAATATCTTGTCCCGATTTAAGGATAGCTTTATACATGCCACCCTCACCCCAGTTATAAGCTCCAATTGCCACATCCCATTGCCCAAACATGCTATAAAGATACATCAAATAATCAAAAGCTGCTCGAGTTGATTTAACAATGTCCCGCCTTTGATCTATTTGATTATTTTGCACCATATAAAATCTATTACCAGTCACTGGGACGAATTGCCACATACCAGCATATGCATCACCAGGATTTTTAGCTAACGGGTTATAAGTACTTTCAACCCCAGGAATTAAAGCCAATTCAGTTGGTAAACCATGACGTTCTAATTCATTTAACATAAAATAAAGATATGGCTTAGCATTTTCCATCATGCGTTGAAAAGATTTCGGATTTTTAGTATACATTCTTTCAAAGTATTTAACGCGATCAGTTTCGGTATGATCTAACTGAAATCCAGCACGCATCCTTGCCCATAAATTTTTATTTTTACGTATTTTATAATCATTTATTATTGTATAGTCATTTACTATAGGTTGACTCAATATACTAAATGTCATACTCGATAATAAAAAACTTAATAAAATTTTTTTCGGATTAATGCTCAATGTTTTACTCTATGATTAAATCTTAATAGCTGGTATAATAATGGCTTAATAATTAGAGGTATATTTTAGCTCATTTAGCTTCATGTTTGCAAAACTATTAACAATTAGGGGTAAGATAACATTATGCAAAATAATATCCTTGTTCTATACTATAGTAGATATGGTTCAACTAAAAAACTTGCATTACAAATCGCACGCGGAGTTAATTCAATTCCTGGTATAGAAGCCATTATTCGTACAGTGCCTAATGTATCTGCAGTTTGTGAGCAAATTGAAGATACTATCCCTGAATCGGGGCATCCGTATGTAACAATTGATGAGTTAAATAACTGTAATGGGTTAGCTCTAGGTTCTCCGGTTCGTTTTGGTAATATGGCAAGTAGTTTAAAATACTTCTTAGATAGTACCACTGATACTTGGTTAAAAGGTAACTTAGTTGGAAAGCCTGCTTGTGTATTTACATCTTCAACTAGCATGCACGGTGGGCAAGAATCTTGTTTATTATCGATGATGATACCTCTATTACATCATGGAATGCTAATAATGGGATTGCCATATACTGATACAGAATTAATGAAAACTGTTACAGGTGGTACCCCTTATGGAGTAAGTCATGTAGATGGAATCAATAACAATAAAGACTTAAGCAATAGTGAACGTCATTTAGCCTTTATCCAAGGGCAAAATTTAGCTAAAACCGCACTTAAACTTATATAAATAAATGTATGGAGATAACATGTCTAATTTAAAAATCTTAGTTTGTGCAAAACGTGTAGTAGATGCAAATGTACGAGTAAGAACCAAAGATGATTATAGTGATGTTGAAATTGAGCATTGCAAAATGTCACTCAATCCATTTGATGAAAATGCAATTGAGGAAGCAGTAAAATTAAAAGAAAAATCTCTTGTAAATGAGATTGTTGCTGTATCAATAGGTAGTGAAAAATGTGTTGATATACTTAGAGTTGCTTTAGCTCGTGGAGCTGATCGCGCAATTCACGTAAATAGCATTGATCGTCTTGATTCAATTACTATTGCTAAAATACTTAAAAAAATTGTTCAAAAAGAGCAACCTGATATTATTCTAATGGGTAAACAAGCTATTGATGATGATGCTAATCAAGTTGGACAAATGTTAGCTGGGATGCTTGATTATCCGCAAGGTACATTTATTTCCAAGCTAGAAATTGGTACTAATAATGACGTTAACGTAACACGTGAAATTGAAAATGGTACTGAAACAATTAATATTCAATTACCTGCGGTATTGACTGCAGACTTACACTTAAATGAACCACGTTTTATTAAATTACCGCAACTAATGTTAGCCAAAAAAAAGCCTATCGAGAGCATAAATTTAGACGAAATCAATATTACTGTTAAAGATACAGGACGTGTAATCAAAGTAATTGATGGCAAAATTACAAAACAATGTAAAATGTTAACTAATATTGACGAAATAATTGATGTACTAAAACAAAAAAAGGTTATCTAAAATGAAAGCATTAGTTATCACAAATAAAATTAATAATAAATTTAATCCAAGTTTACTTAACTTATTTACGGTAATAAAAAAAATTGCTGGTAATTCTAATTATGAAGCTAAAACAGATGTATTAGTAATTGGCTATGAGTTAAATAACATTGTAGCAGATATTGCAAAATATCAAGTTGTAAATAAAGTATTAGTTATCGACAATCCGGCACTTGATCATATATTAGCTGAAAATATAGCGCACCAGATAGCTAAAATTGTAGGTAATTATACTCATGTATTAATAAACGCGGATAGCTTTGGCAAAAATTTACTACCACGCATCGCAGGTATCCTAGAGCTAGGTCAAATTAGTGAAATAGTATCTGTCGTATCACCTAATATATTTAAAAAATTCACTTACGCAGGTAATATTTTATCAGAAATTGAATCATTTGAAGATATCAAACTATTAACTGTACGTAGCAACAATTTTGAACAAGATGAAATTCTTGCTAACCAATCATGTGAAATAGTTCATCTTGAATACACTAATCCAGTTTCATCTAAAATAAAATTTATTTCACGCAATGTTGAAGATAAATTAGTTAATTTAGATTCTGCTAAAATTGTTGTAACTGGAGGAATATCGCTAGAATCGAAAGAAAATTTTGATAATATTATTCGCCAATTAGCAAATAAATTGAATGCTGCAGTTGGAGCATCACGCGCAGCAGTTGAAGCAGGTTTTGCACCAAATGACTGTCAAGTAGGTCAAACAGGTACAACGGTAGCTCCAGATGTATATTTTGCTATCGGTATTTCAGGAGCTGTGCAGCATATAGCAGGAATGAAAGATTCCAAAACAGTAATTGCCATTAACACTGATAGCACAGCGCCAATATTTGAATATGCCGATTATGGATTAATTGGTGATCTATTCGACATTGTGCCTAAATTAATTCAAAAAATTTAACACTATTTTATATATAAAAGGGTAA
>DAHXMX010000081.1 GCA_027371515.1 Neisseriaceae bacterium | reverse complement strand
ATTACTTCCGCCTGATATTGACGAAGGAATAAAGTATGCACGTGGGTTGATGGTAAAAGTTATTGAAATGGGGTTGCCGATTGCAGATGAGGCTTTATTTACGCATAATTCACAAGGTTTTTTAGAGCTATTGTCATGGGTTGCTATTGGTGCACGTAGTTCAGAAGATCAGGAGCATCGTATTCACGCTTGAGCTGTAGATTGTCCTGTTGGGATGAAAAATCCGACACATGGTTCATTAAAAGTAGCAGTTAATAGTATTCTTGCTGCACAGCATTCGCATACTGCTATTTTTGATGGTTATGAGATTAAAACTGATGGTAATTTATATGCACACCTTGTATTACGTGGTAGCAATAGTCGACCTAATTATTCATTGGCTGATTTAAAAGAAGCTAGCCAAGCGTTATTAGATGCTAAGGTTAATAATCCAGCAATTATAGTGGATGCTAGTCATGATAATTGTTTAATTAATGGTAAAAAAGATCCTCTGCGTCAAGGTGAAGTGGTATTTGATGTCATACAAAGTATTCAAGAGTCACCTGAATTACTTACTTTAGTTAAGGGTTTTATGTTAGAGAGCTTTCTTCTATCAGGTAATCAAAATATTGATACGGTTAGTGAAATCAATATGAATGGTTTGTCTATTACTGACCCATGTATTGGTTTTGAAGAGACTGTAGAGATTTTAACTAAACTTGCTAATATGTGGAATATAAAATGAAAGTAGGTGTATCTGGTGATGTTGGTTCTTTTTCCGAAGAGGCTGGATTAAAATATATTCAAAAGGCATGTCTTGGTCAAGA
Source organism: Neisseriaceae bacterium (assembly GCA_027371515.1). GTDB lineage: Bacteria > Pseudomonadota > Gammaproteobacteria > Burkholderiales > UBA11063 > Aquella. Next base: position 3,640 of record DAHXMX010000081.1, on the reverse strand, counting down.
TGCGATTATAGTACCATTAATTGATATGGATGGTGTTTTATTTGCTTTAAATGAAAATGAAATTGATATTGGTGTATTTCCAGTAGTTAATAATAACAGTGGATTAGTATGGCAAGCTTTTCAAGCAATGGGTAAATATCCATTTGAAATTATTGATGAATTACATTTAGATATCGAACAATGCTTATTTGCAAAGCGATATATGGATATAAAAGATGTAAGCAAGATTTATTCTTATGCACCAGCTTTTAATCAATGTAAAATATTTTTAAATCAAGAAGCTGCTTTAATTGAAAAAATAGAATGGCCGGATATGGCTCTTGCAGCACGTGATTTGGTTAATGGTATATTACCTGATGATGCCGCAGTACTTGGTTCAAGAAGAACTGCATTACAGTATAATCTTACTATATTAGCTTCTAATGTCCAAGATGTTAAACCTAATATTACTATGTTTATTATTGTAAAAAAGAGAATGGTGGATAAAGGTATTGATTATGATGATACTCAAATAGAAAAGAAAACTAAAAAGCCTATAAAATTTGTTGAAGATAGAGGAACATCTACTGATCCAATGAAAGAAGATAAAAAAATATCTACTGAACCAATAAAAGTAAAAGAAGATAAAGGAACATCTACTGATGATTTTGATTTTAAAGAAATTAAAGAAACTATTCATGATATTAAGAAGGATATAGAAAAAATAGAAGAAAGTGATAAATCAAAGAAAGAAAAAGATGAACAAAAGAAAAACGTTTTAAAAGAATTGCTCAAAATTTATAAATATAATGTATGGACGAAGTTGAAATAATACTTATAACATTATCTATTAATCTAGCATATGGTTTAATTCATTATTTAGTAAGAAAAATATCCCAAATATATGCGTTAAAATATGCAGCAAAAAATCAAGATAAAAAGAAATTTCAGTAATAATATATTTACGTAAAATATCATCATTATCTAACATTATTCCACGCATAATAGGTAAATGATTATTATCTAAATGATGATAATAACTATCTAAATCCTTAACATTTTGATAATAACTACTGCCTAAAAAACCAATTGATGATACACCAAATGATAACATATTAGTATCAGCAAATGTGGAATAACCTTGGAAATTACGTTGCATGGTACCATTTTTATAACTAATAGCCAACTCATCATCTGGCCTAGCAAAATGATCCATACCAATAAAAATGTAACCAGCATCAGTAAGTTTTGTAACACTCATGCTAAGTGTTGCAAGTTTTACCTGAGGAGATGGTATATCTGCATCACAAATACGCGATTGTGGCATAAAAATATTAGGTAAATGTGCATAATTAAATAACGCTATTCGATCTGGGTTTAATTTAATTATTTCATCAATAGTATTTTCAAAACCTAATAAAGTTTGAAATGGTAATCCATAAATTAAATCTACATTAGTTGAACGAAAACCACACTTACGCGCAGCAACCAATACTTTTTGACTATCTTCAAGACTCTGTATGCGATTAACCGCTTTTTGCACTTTAGGATCTAAATCCTGCAATCCAATAGATATTCGATTAAAGCCATTTTTTGCTAAATTAAATATAAAATCTTGACTAGTATGACGTGGATCAATTTCCATTGAAACTTCATGTGCACTTGATAAATCAAAATACTTATTTATAATTTTCATAATTTCAGTAACTTCATTATTACTCATCCAAGATGGAGATCCTCCACCAAAATGTAACTGAATAACTTTTGGCTTATAATTTAACAATGCAACATATAATTTTATTTCTTTTTCCAAATAGATTAAATATTTTGCTATATTACTTCTATCATTAGTAATTATTTTATTACATGCACAATATAAACATAATGTATTACAAAACGGTATATGAATATATATCGATATCGGTTTATTAGGTTCTAAATTATTCTTTAATTGCACATAATGGTTTGAAATAGGATAATCTAAACTAAATTTATCTGCGGTTGGATATGAAGTATAACGAGGAGCATTATTTTGACATTTCTCAATTAAGCCAAGATCAAATTGTAACATTTATACTACCTTACCATTCTATCAATAACTTAATGACTAAATTATCTTTACTACACTGTATAATCTGAGGATGATTCTTATCTTGCCATTGCAAATACTCTACTTTCCAACCTAATTGCACAAAACCATCATTTAAATTAGCTGTAATCGGCGTATCTGATACTGGTACTCCTTGCATCCAATAATGCAAATTACTCATTGGCATAACAAAACCTAGATTGGTTTTCATGATTTTATTAAAGTCATCACCAGTATAAGTATCACCATCTTTATTTAAAGTAGGAATACCACTTTCAATTACAATCTGCGCAATAGTTTGTCCAATTGGAGTTTGAAAATTTAATACTTCAGAGTCACCTTGTTTGGTCCACGTAAAATTACCATAACTACTTTGATATGGCTGCTTAACATTAAACCGCCCACTAATATCAAAATTATGTTCAATAACTACAGGCTTAACATACGGTATTACAGGTTTATTAGCTTTAACTTCATAAAAACTAGCACAACCACCAAGCAATACAGCTAAAATAAAAACATTTAAAATACGTATCATTTAACCTATAACCCTAACTGCATATAGATCAATAACATCAATGATTTTTGTACTAATTGTTGCTTAAGCTTAGTTTGCACTTCTTGTTTATTTACCAACACAACCTGATCTGCTAAGTTATTACGTTTCATTGCTATATAAACATCTTTTAAATGTTTAGCCACATCTGGATCTGGGTTGGTTGTATAACTTGTTTTAATTAATTGCAAAGCGCGGTTATAATCACCTAATTTATAATACACAAGCCCCATTGTATCTTGAATAAAAGAATCATTTGGTGATATGTTATATGCAATTTCAGCATATTTTTTGGCTAATTTATAATCTTTAGTTTGCGTCACATACAAATACGCTAAATCATTATAGCCATATGTATTATTTGGCATTAACTTAATATATTTTTTATACAACTCAATTGCAGTTTTAGTTTTATGTAATAAAGAATTTACAGTTGCATATTGGTATAAATAGTCTGAATTAGATGAATACTTATACCACTTAGAATTCAGTAAATGATAAGCCATTTCAAACTGAGCTTGATCTAAATAGTAACTTGACTTAAATAGTATAGTATGCATTTCATCTAAATTATCATGTGCAGCTAATTTAGATAATAATTTGTCAATATTAGTATAATCTTTTTTTGCTAAATAATTATTTAGTAACATAATATCTGCAACTTCAACTAAATATTGAGAATGGGTAATTTTTTTATAATTTTCAATAGCTAAATCAATTTGTCCATTACTATCATAAATCGCAGCTTTTAATAAATAAAGTGCTTCATCATTGATTGTATTATTTGTAATTTCTACTTGATTAAAATAATTCAATGCACTAGTATAATCATTATTTTTAGCTGCAATAATACCTAAATCAATCAAAACATTATGTCTATTTGAACCATTTAGTTGAGATAATAAGTATTTCTGAGCTTGATCATTTTTATCATTTAAAATTAATGCTGAAATATAAATATTTTGAATATATATATCAGGTTTAGCCTCATGAACTAAAGGTTCAAATAGACATAA
>DAHXMX010000080.1 GCA_027371515.1 Neisseriaceae bacterium | reverse complement strand
ATTGAAATAAATATTTTCTCTCTTTTTGAGAGATAGTGATATAATATCGCTGGAACTTTTTAAAAAGATAGCTCATAAAAATGATGCGTCACGTATTATTCACAAAATCTTTGACTTAAGTTCTAGCATATAGGTGGTTATTGTTTTTGCAAGCGACATAGCCACCTATTCTTCAGGGTATATTATACCATTATGAGAGAATAAAAGTGATAAATATTAAACTCTCTTAAACTCGCACAGTCTTGCAACATGCTCTTAGTTATAGATTTTTACCCATATAGAGGTGTGGCTTGAATAAACCAATGGTTAAACTTTTGCTTAAATCCCCGATTGCCTATCATAAGTGCTTTGCTGAACTAATGAGAAGTGCAAGCGGTGGATTATTTTTATCTCAAGTTTATTACTGGTGGAGCAATAAGTCTGGCGATTGGAATTATAAATTTAATCAGGATTTTATGGAAGAACTAGGATTAAGTGAATGGGAATTAAGAAAAGCAAAAGAACGGGCAATTGAACTAAAAATTATTGACTTTAAGCTCGGTAAGGTTGGTAAATTGGCAAATGTTCCATTTTATAAAATTAACGAAGACATCTTGATTGAACATCTGCACAAATTAAGCCAAACAAGCGCTGAACCAGCAAAAATAAGCACACCTGATGCTATTGAGGAATCCTCAGTAGGTATTGAGAACCACTCAATATGTCATGAGGAATACACAAGAGGTGATGAGAAATCCTCAATACCTCTTGAGAGTGTCTCGCAACCATTATATACAGAGATTACTACAAAAGATTACTCAGATAATACTACAAATAATAAAAATAATCACACTCCAATTTTAGAAATACCACCAGAACTAGAAATAAAACCTGTATCTTGTAATAATTCTGGTGTGGTTATAAAAAATAGTGATCCAGTGTTTGATTACACTGGTTTTGATGATGTACAGGTAAAAGCTATTGAATCTTGGTTTGTTTACCGCAAAGAAGCTAAAAAGACTTATAAAACCAAGTCCAGTTTAACCGCACTACGCAATAAGATGCTGGAGCTAAAAGCATCTGGCTTACTAATTGAAGCAATTAATCATAGTATTGCAATGGAGTACACGGGATTATTCCCACCTAATAACGCTGGGCGATATGCGCCACATTCAGGTTCGCCACCTAAGAAGCAATTTAACTATGTACATGATTTTACTACTGAGAAGCCAGGACAACAGGTCGATACATTTTAAATAGGAATTAGCTATGACATTAAAACTTTCATTTGGAATTATTGCTGAAGAACAGCGATTATGCCAAAAACACAAGAAAGAATACACTAGTCGGATGTTTTTACGCAATGATGGTAGCGAATATTGGTCTGGTTGCCCAATTTGCTACGATGAGGATGAACGAGAAAAGCGTCGACAAGAGCAGATTCAGGAGCAAATTGCTTATAAACAAAGGTTAATTGCTAGACTATTCAAACAATCAGCAATTCCGCCAAGATTTGAGAGTGATACTTTTGATAATTACATTGCCGATACTACTGACAAGCTAACCGTAAAAAATACCATGCTGCAGTTTGCTAATGAGATTGATGCTAACTTAAAACTGGGACGCAATGTTATTTTAGCGGGCAATCCTGGTAATGGTAAAACTCATTTATCAGTTGCAACAGCTAAAGTCGCAATTGATAAAACTCATACTGCTTTATTTACGACTGTTGGCGAAATGATCGACAAAATCAATGAAGCTGGCTGGAATAAGGCAACTGCTATTGATAACTATACTGTACCTGATTTACTAATTTTAGATGAAGTTACCTATACCCTTAATAATGAAGAGCAAAAAAGTTTATTTAAAGTGATTAATAAACGTTATGAACAAGTACGCTCCACAATTATCCAGACTAATTTACCAATGGCTGATCTTAAAAATGTACTGGGTGAGCGAATTATTGATCGCCTGCGTGAGAATGGTGGAGTTGTGCTTTATTTTACATGGGAGAGTTATCGCAAATGAATAATACCAAGTATACCCATAGCATTACGATGCCATATCCAATTAGCACAAATCGCTATTACCGTAACCTTCAGCATATTACTACTTTATCTAAAGAAGGTCGGCTATTTAAGCAAATGGTTAGATTAGCCAATTTGCGCATTAAGCCAATTGTAGATGATGTGGTGCTCAGTATTACTATCCACCCAAAGCAGAAAAAAGATGGTAGTGCCTATAACCAGATTATTGACCTTGATAATGGGCTTAAGTGCATTTTAGATGGTTTAATCGGCATTGTGTACCATGATGATAAGCAAGTTAAAGGCTTGCATGTGAATTATGGCATTGCAAAAGTTGGTGGTGCAACCACCGTGTTAGTTAGTAAATTTATAGAATAGATTACCTATTAAATGCAACACCTAATCAATAAAATTCATCATGCCAATTGTTTTGATGTGTTGGCTCAAATACCAGACAATAGTATTGACTTAGTATTAACTGATCCTCCATACCTAACTACCAAACTGGAATATGATGTTTTAGCAGCTAAAACACTTGATTTAAACAAGTGGTTTGCTGAGATTATTCGTGTTGCTAAACCCACTGCACCAATATTAATTTTTAGTAGTGGCAAGTTTACCTACAAAATGGTCAATATTGGCTGGCAATATTTTAGGTATGAACTGATTTGGGATAAAGTTAATAAGGTGACTGGCGCACTGGATTCAAACTCCCGACCATTACTAAACCATGAATTTGTTTTATATTTCAGCAAAAACTTTGTACGTGGTAGCAATAAAAGCAATCTGGAGCGTAATGTTTATAACCATGAGGTACTTGTTTCAAAAACTGACATCAAGAAAAATCGTTGCTTGACCTTATACGGTAAACACAATGGCTTTGAATATAAAAAGATCAATGATAAAAAATATCCAAAAAGCATCTTACGCTATAACAAACCAAACATTAAGTGGGCGCATCCATCTGAGAAACCGTTTGCATTGATTGAACGTCTAGTTTGCTTATATTCACATCCAAACAGTATTGTACTTGATACCTTCTCTGGCAGTGGCGTAGTTGCTCATGCGTGTATTTTAAATGACAGAAATTTTATTGCAACCGAGTTGGATGCCAAGTTCCATGCTGATTCAATAAAACGATTAAGTAATTGCATGTTTGCCAGTCAAGTTATTGCCAATAATGACTTTGATAGTTTAGAAATGCAGTATCTTGATTTTAATTCTACGGCTGATGAATCTATCAATAATCAGCAAAATGCTAACAATGGCAGCACCACTCCAATTCTAGACGCAGTGCGTCCAGAATTTGAAATAATCCAAAATAATGTTATGAAAACCAATAACTATGAAGCATCAAACTATTTATAAAGAGTTGGGTATTAGCTATAAAAATTATACCAAACTGCGCAATAAATACAGGTTCTTTGCTTACATTACCGATTTATTGACATTGGATTATGTGCTACAGATTGATGAGAATCTGGTTAGCAATCTATTGAGGGATTTAAAAGAAATACTACAGCATAAAGCAGTACTGCGAGGCTTAGACTTGGCTTTATTTGGAAGTTTAAGCTGTTTTAATTTAGATAATTTACAACTTATTCGTAGCCTGACGGAAGCTACTAATCGTTACCAATCACATAAATGGCAGTATGGTCGTCATGATGTTGGAGATAAAAATGTCATCAATATATAGCCAACTCCAAAGTATTTACCAGATCGGTAACATGCTAGTGTATAACGGCAAGAATATTCTGCTTGATTGTAAAACCGCCTATGAAACATTGCAAACCTACTTAACCGCACGGGAGCTGGAATTATTAAATCAGCATATTACCGATTATTTTTATGGCGATGTAGCCGAATATAACAAGCACTTAATTGCAACTGGTCGAGATAAATTAGCGGGTTATGATTTTGCAGTGGTAGCTAAAGAACATGGCTTGGATGTTTATGTTAGAACCAACCCAAATACTAATGAGCTTAAATACTTAACCTCCACTATTGAAGAGCGCCACTTGCAAAAATTATACAACTATATGCTCTATGTTGCCAATAATCAGAACATTGCCCATATGCCTGAGAAAATTGCTAAAAAATATTTGCAAGATTTAATCAGGAGCAAGAGTTTCCATATCAATGTACCCAATATTGTATCCATCAGTAATTCTACTCATGAATACTGTTTTAGCTACATACCACTGGAGCAAATCCGAGAATTAAACAAAAATAATCCAACTCCTGCATGGGATAACTTTTTACTCCAGTTTAATCTTGAGGTTGAACGTGAACTATTTATGGCATTTGTGTATAGCATATTCAAAGCTGATAACTTTGGTCGGCAAATACTCTGGTTACAAGGTGCTGGATTAAGCGGTAAGTCAACTGTAGTAAATGTTATTGCTGATGAACTAAAACGTTATGGTGAGCATCTGGTTCGAACTATTGCGGGTAGGTTTAACTTT
>DAHXMX010000007.1 GCA_027371515.1 Neisseriaceae bacterium | reverse complement strand
AAGGTTCTTTTGATTATTTTAGATGGTTTTGGATTGCGTAATGATGCTGATTATAATGCAGTTAAACAGGCACATATGCCGAACTGGGAGCGTTTTACTAAACAATATGCTTTTGGTAGTATAGAGGCTTCATCAAGAGCAGTTGGTTTGCCAAATGGTCAGTTTGGTAATTCGGAGGTTGGGCATTTAAATATTGGAGCAGGGCGAATTGTTCAGCAAGATATTACTAGAATAGATACAGATATTGAAGATGGTGTTTTTGAAAAAAATCAGGTGTTTATTGATTGTTTTAATAAAACTACAACTAATAATATTCATATTATGGGATTATTATCTGACGGTGGTGTACATTCACATATTAATCATATGATTGAATTAGTGAAATTTGCTAGCTTATATAAAAATATTCATAATATATGGATACATGTATTTTTAGATGGTCGTGATACAGCACCGCAAAGTGCAACAAAATATTTTGAACAAATTAATAGCATACTTATAAAATATCCTTGCGCAAAGATTGCAACAATTAGTGGCAGATTTTATGCCATGGATCGTGATAAACGTTATGAACGAATAGAGCTTGCGTATAATGCTATTGTATCTGGTGAGTCACCGTTAGTGGATAATGATTGTTTTCAAGTATTGCAGCAAGAATATAGTTTGGGAAATAATGATGAGTTTGTAAGACCTTATGTAATGAATGGTTATAAAGGAATTAATGACGGTGATTCTGTTATATTTGCTAATTTTAGATCAGATCGAGCAATTCAGCTAACAGATGCAATTACAAATAAAAATTTTATTGGCTTTAATCGTCATAAAGTTGTACAGCTTACTTCATTTGTAACAATGACTGAATATGATTCGCGATTTAATGCAAATGTGGCATATAAACCAATTCATATTAAAAATACATTAGGTGAGTATATTTCACATCTTGGGCTAAAGCAGTTAAGGATTGCCGAGACAGAAAAATATCCACATGTAACATATTTTTTTAATGGTGGAAGAAAAGAGCCTTATTTAAATGAAGATCGTATTTTGGTTGATTCTCCGCGTAATGTTGCAACTTATGATTTGAAACCTGAAATGAGTTTACCTGAGGTTAGTGATAAATTAATCGATGCTATAAAACAAGATAAATATCACCTAATTGTTACTAATTTTGCTAATGGTGATATGGTTGGTCATAGTGGTAATTTACAGGCAACAATTAAGGCTGTAGAAGCGTTAGATATTGCTTTAGGTAAGGTTGTTGATGCGATGCTAGCTATGGGAGGTGAGGTATTGGTAATTGCTGATCATGGTAATTGTGAAGAAATGTTTGATTATAAAATCAATCAACCACATACTCAACATACTACTAATTTGGTACCATTTTTATATATTGGTAGATCTGCAGGTGTTAAAATAGGTGGCGCATTAAAAGATGTTGCACCAAGTATACTTGCTATTTTAGGTATTAAGAAGCCTGAAGAAATGACTGGTGAGTGTTTAATTAATTTTAATAATAAAGGTATATGACTTGATGATTAAAAGATTACTTGGGATTTCATTAACTTTACTAGTAACTACAAGTTATGCAGCAAATAAAAATGAAATGACTGATCGTTTATTAACTTTGAATAATCAAATCCATGATATAAATGTTGAGTTATTGAATAAAAAAAACAAAAGTGATAAATTAAAAGAACTTATTACAAATTCAGATCAAGCGATTTTAAAATCTAATCAAATACTAAGTCAATTAAAAGAAAAGCGAGCTTTAACTCACAGTCAGATAGCTGAAATTAATCATAGATTGTTAGAGATTAATAGTACTATTGATGAATTAAATCAAGAAATTATTGTCTATACTAGAAATATTTATCAGCAAATTCAATTATTAAATAATCAAGAGACATCATTATTAAATGTTAATGCTGATTTGGCACGAGAACAAAAAACAAAATATTTAATTGCTATGCTTCAAGCTAAGAAAAATGAATATGATAAGCTATCGAGTAAATTAAAACAATTAAAAGCTGTTAATTTAAACCTTTTAAAACAAATTGACAAAATAGATGTTAATCTTAATCAAAAGAAACAACAAGTTACATTATTAAATAAACAAAAAGATTTGATACAAAAACAAGCTAATACAATTAATTTTCAAATTGATACTAGCAATCAAAAATTAAAAAATTTACAACAAGAAAGGCGTAAGCTCAATCAATTATTAGTTTATTTAAATAAAAAATCAGAAAATATTAATAAATCTTTACCTAAATCTCCGGATAATAATACGATTGCATCAGCTAAGAATGATAATTATACGGAACCATTTTTTAGTCGAAGTTTAGCAAAACCGATGAATACAGAAATTATTTGTCAATATGGTGTTATTTGTAACGGATTAAAATCTAATGGTGTGTTATATGATGGTTCACAGCTTCATTCTGTTTTTGCTGTATCTCAAGGGGAGGTATTATATAATGCAAATTTAGTTGGTTATGGACATGTTATTATAATCGCACATGGTGATAATTATGTATCTGTATATGCTGGTGTGGAACCAAAAGCATTGGCAGTAGGTAGTTATGTAAAAATGGGACAGGTTATAGCTACTTCAGGAAATAAAGATAATCAACCGATGGGTGGGGTATATTTTGAACTACGTCATTTGGGTAGACCAATTAATCCAGGCTTATTGGTAAATGCGAATTAAGCCATTTATCTAATACTGTTTCTAGTTCATTTATTCCTTGGCGTTTTAATGCTGAAAATAACTGCACTGTAGTATGGATATATTCTTTTTCTGTTAAAGCGGTATTGACATGTTTTAAAATGTTGCTTTTTTCTTGGTTGTTTAATTTATCCGATTTTGATAAAACAATATGAATCGGTTTATTGGTTTGGCTAAAAAAATCAAGCATTAGCAAATCTAATTCTTTGAGTGGATGTCTTGAATCCATGATCAATATTAATCCAATTAATTGCTTTCTGGTAGTAAGATATTTACCAAGTAATTGCTCCCAGTGTTTTTTAACATTTGGTGGAACTTTTGCATAGCCATATCCTGGTAGATCTACTAAATAAGCATCATTAATATCAAAATAATTAATGTGTTGAGTACGACCTGGGGTTTTTGATGTAAATGCCAGACGCACTTGATTGCATAATGTATTTAATAATGTTGATTTGCCCGCATTTGAACGTCCACAAATAGCTATTTCTAATTTAAAGTCAGTAGGTAAAGAAGCTAAATCATTTACAGTGGTAAAAAATTTAGCCTGCTTGTAGTTATATTGTTTCATATTGTGCCATAAAAAGGAACTACAGATTCAGTTAAGACTGAACCAATTGCCAATCCAACCGGTGGGCTGTTTGTTATTAATGAAGGCAATATAGTTGTAATTGCGGTTGGTGCTAAACAGTTAGTTTGACTTAATGAACATGATAGCAGCGCACTACTTCCTTTAGTAAAGTATAATGTATTACCCGGCACATCAATAACCATATTCGTGATTGCTTGATTACCAGCAATGCTGGCAAATAAAACCGGCGTTGTTGGACTTGTATTTTCAATTAACCAAATATTACCATTACTATCACCAATAAATAATTCACCCTTATTACTTACCATGGATGTAACATTAACTGTGTTGCTGATATTTGTAGTAATCTTACTCCAAGAAGCTGAACCACTTGGTGTTACACCAGATTCGATGTATAAACCACTATTTGTACCTGCATATAGTCCTGTATATGGCGCACCAGTTGAAGTATTAAATGCTAAACGTGTTATGGTTACACCTTGTATTGGATTACCTTCTACTTGGCAGCTATTACTAGTTGATGTATTGTTTGGACAGGCAAATACTTGACCGCCTATTGCAAAGTAAGGGTTTCCTGAGGTAGATAATGTGTTAGCGTTTGTATTTGTTGGTTGGGTTAAACTATTTATAGTTGAATTTGAGTTCCATGTTTGTTTACCAAGAGAATAGCTCCATAATCCAGTAGACCCAGTTAATCCTGTAGCATATAAATTGCCTGAAGAAGTATATATATTATTTGTACCGCCAGTCATAGAGCCATTATTAGTAATTGATTTTCCGCTAGTATAATTAGTTGGTGCAAATGGGTATATACCAACATTACCACCAAAATATAATATTCCAAAAGAATTGGTATCTACTGCAAGGTTATTTACAATATCAGCTGATTCTGCCCAACCATAACTATCACCCGCAGTATTATGAATCCATAGAAACCCATTTTGTTGAACTAAGTATATACTAGTATATTGGAATAAATTAAAGCTACTATTAAAATATTTATTGGCACTACTTTCACCAAATAAACTGTTGTTAATAGTATAGTTGATATTTACTGTAATACTTTCAAAACTATTAACGGCATATGATTCATTTCCAATTTTTAGATAAAAAGTGCAACTTGCGCCTGGATTGATATTAGATCCGCTGCAACCATTTGGATCCATTGAGGCGTTATTGGTTGGAGTTAATATATTACTAGCTCCAGTAACCGAAATTATTAAATTATTAATTTTATAATTAGTACTGGTAATAAAGTTTTGTCCGCCACCATTATTAGTTAACTCTACTTCTACACAATATGGATTGCCACCATTACTAATATTAAAGCTTTCAGTCCATGGACAATATCCATTATTAACCGTTGTGGTTATATTATTATTAATCCCACATCCAATAAGAAATGTATTAATAATTACACAAAAAGCTATTTTTTTAATCATTTTAATTTCTTTAGTAAGAAGTTAACATTGAAGATACTATTAGTGTGTTAATAGGTGCAGTTGTAATACTGCCGTTAATTATTGGTACCCAATTGTTTTTGCCACCTTGATTTATAGTGGTTTGATTAGTGATCAAGAAGCCACCCAATGCGTTATTTGTATAGCTTTCAAAATCATTTGAATTAAGTTGTAGCCCAGCTACGTAAATATTACCCAAACCATCATTAGCAACTGCGCGTACATTACCGACGATGTTATTACCAGATGAACTAAGTAATGGATTACATGAATATGTAGCTGTTGAACATGAGTATACAGCGCTTTCATTTTGTGCTATAGTGCTACTGGCGTTATATAACCCGAAATACAATGTATTTGAGCCACCTGAGGTATTACTTGGAACCCAAATAAGCCCACCAATATAATTAGGTGATGAACTTTCTAATATCGGTGGATTGACTGTATATGGTGGTATTGTCCATTGTGTAGTTGGTAAAAATCCAACAGAATATTGATTATTAAATGCAAAATAAGCACCGGCATATATTGAACCACTTGTTGCATCAATAGCTGTTGCATTAGGAAAAAATGTACTTGGATTTGCTGTTTGACTAAGCTGTTGTGAGCAGTTCATAGTATGAGTGGTTAGATTAATATTATTACATGTGTACATTTGACTTTCATTATATGCATATAAAACATTTGGATTACCTATTGATTCAATACCGTTTAATCCAATCAAATTAGAGTTAGCATTATTGAATGTATCAACCATTTGAATCCATCCGTTACTTTCTTGATATACATAGATACCATTAGTGGTTGCCACATATGGATTTAATTGATTATCAAAAGCAATAGAAATTGCCGGAGCTGGTAGGTTTTGACCTATTTGTACAGCTGAAATACCATTAAATAAATATACGCTATTACCTGTAGTGAAGTAAATGTAGCCATATAATGGTGATTGGGTAATAAATGACACTGAAGTTAATGGTGTACCTGGCAACCCTGTGCTCCAACTTGCTTGGTTAGCTGTATTTTGTGACGCGTTAATTATGTTATTAGCTAAAAAATAAATTCCGTTACTAGCACCTGCATATAAATAAGTACGTTGATTAATATTATTAGTAATTGAGTAATTTAAGTTACCATTAGTGTAATTATAAGTCATAGTGGTTTGGTATACTCCAACTGGAAGTGCTTCATTCATTAATTGTAAGTAAAATGTACATTTACCTCCATTAGTATTTAAGTATTGTACATTTATACCTTGAGTAGTTACACAGTTTTTAGGATCAAATATTACAATGTTTCCAATCTGTTGTGTTTGGCCGCCAATATTTAAGCCAGCAGCTACTGGGTCATATAATGTAGCATTAAATGATTGATTGCCAACATTGTATGATATTGTAAAACCGCCTGAATTAATTTGTACTGTATTAGCATTATAGCCACTATTTGTATTACTCAGTGTAATAGATGCACAATATGGTGCTGCGGTTGTAGGATTTGATTGTATTTGTGGGTATGCGGCGATAGCCTTAGCCGCTAGAGCTGTTGTGGCATATTGGCTTGGCTGAACACATACTCCATCCGTGACAGTCATATTGATATTATTAGGTGTATTTGAGCAACCGATTAAAGTAATACTAAAACTTAAGGCTAATAGATACTTTGTTAAATTCATAAATCATACCTAGTTTGATTTGTTGTTAAAAATTTGCATTTTTACTTGTTCTTGGAAATGGAATTATCTCCCGTACATTTTGTACCCCTGTAATATAGCTTACCACACGCTCTAAGCCAACTCCAAATCCTGCATGAGGAACACTCCCAAAGCGACGTAAATCTAAATACCAATATAAAATGTCTTGAGAAATACCAATTTCTTTCATTCGATTAACTAAAACATCATAACGCTCTTCACGCTGTGAGCCGCCAACTATTTCTCCAACCCCAGGAGCTAATATATCCATTGCAGCAACTGTTTTGCCGTCTTCGTTTTGCCGCATATAGAATGCTTTAATATCTTTAGGATAGTTTGTTACAATTGTTGGCCTACCTATTTTTTCTTCACAGATCCATCTTTCGTGTTCAGATGCTAAATCAATACCCCATTTTACTTGATTTTCAAATTTTTTATTTGATTTTAGTAGATAGTTAATTGCATCAGTGTAAGTAATCATTTCAAAATCACTTTGCACTAAACTTTCTAAACGAGTAATTACGTCTTTGTTAACAAACTCGGCAAAGAATTGCATATCATCAGCATTGCTATCTAATACGGTTTGAAATACGTATTTAAGCAGATTTTGTGCAAGCTCAGCATCATCCATTAAATTTGCAAATGCAATTTCAGGTTCTACCATCCAAAATTCTGCTAAGTGGCGTGTTGTATTCGAGTTTTCTGCACGAAATGTTGGACCAAAAGTATATACTTTTGACATACTTAAACAATAACTTTCAACATTTAACTGTCCTGATACAGTTAAAAATGCTTCTTTGCCAAAAAAATCTGTGCTTATACTCAATTTAATTATTATTATCACGCGGCAAATGATTAAAATCTAGTGTGGTTACTCTAAATAATTCACCAGCACCTTCGGCATCCGCTGTTGTGATAAGTGGAGTATGTATCCAATAAAAGCCGTTTTGTTGTAAGTATTGATGTATCGCAAAAGATGCGGTATTACGTACGCGAGTAATAGCTTGAATCAAATTAGTGCGTGGGCGTAAATGAGCAACTTCGCGTAAGAATTCAACCGTATGTCGCTTAGGCGATACTGGATATGTATCCGGATTATCAACAAAACCCAATACCTCGATTTTGTTTGCTAAAATCTCAACTTCTTGCCCAACACCTAATGATTGAACAACTTTTCCTTCAACAATTAATGAACAGTCTTTAGTTAAGCGTAAAATTTCATTTTCATAATTACTGAGTTTATTTTCAGCAATGATTTGAACTGTACCAAAAGTTGAGCCATCACTAAGATTAATAAATGAAATTCCTGCTTTTGAATCACGCTTACTTCTTACCCAACCTTTAACTTGTATTATTGAATCAATTGGAGCTGTTTTATTTAATAATTGTTTTACTGTAAAACTTAACATTTTAAATATCCTATTTTGTTAATAGTTTAATTGCAGGTAATTCTCGACCTTCAAGATATTCAAGTAGTGCCCCTCCTGCAGTTGATACGTAGCTAATTTTATCAAAAAGATTAAATTTGTTTAAAGCTGCTATAGTATCACCACCACCGGCTAGACTATATGCGCTACTTTGTGCAATACTTTGAGCTAGTTTACGAGTTCCATTAGCAAATTGATCGAATTCAAATACTCCAATAGGTCCATTCCAAATAATAGTACCTGCTGATTGAATAATGGCGTCTAATTCATTTGAAAATTTATCTCCGATATCTAATATCATATCATTATCTTGAATATCTTCAATATTTTTAGTTTGAACTTGAGCATCTTTGTCTAATTTAGTTGCTGTTATTACATCTTTAGGTAAAGGTACTGATTTATTATGTTTTGCCATTTGAGTAATTATTTTATTTGCAGCTGAAATTAACTCTTCTTCAACTAATGATTTTCCGACAGATTTACCACTGGCTAATAAAAATGTATTTAAAATACCGCCGCCCACAATTAGACAGTCAACTTGTTTAGCTAAATGCTCTAAAATAGTTAACTTTGTGGATACTTTAGATCCTGCAACAATTGCAACAACTGGCTGTTTAGGGTTTTGAGTTGCATTGCTGAGAGCTTTTAATTCATTTGCCATAAGTAATCCAGCGCATACTGTGCTTACGTGGTAACCAATGCTATCTGTAGATGCTTCACTACGATGAGCAGTTGCAAATGCATCATGCACAAAGATATCGCAAAGACTAGCATATTTTTTACCTAATTCAGCTAGATTTTTCTTTTCACCAATATTACATCTAACATTTTGTAACATTATTAGTTTTGATTTACTAAAATCTGGTTTGATATTTAAATCATTATGTACTGGTACTTCTTGATTAAGAAACTCAGATAGACATTTAGCAATAATAGTTACATCATCTTTTTGATTTACGATACCTTCTGTTGGTCTACCTAAATGAGTAGCTACAATAACATTGGCACCATTTTGTAATGCATATTCAATAGTAGCTAATGATGCTTTAATTCGTGTTGTATCGGTGATTTCTCCATTTCTGATAGGTACATTCATATCAGTACGAATAAATACGGTTTTGTTTTTAAGTTCTAACTGATCGATTGTTTTAAATTTCATATCTTTGTGCTTTTATTAAAAATAATAGGTTTGTAAATAAACTTGTATTTTATCATAAATGAAAACAAATAATTCAACAGTTTACGATATTTTTGGATATAGTTCACAGTTGATTGTTAATTTTATTATCTTTATGTATTTGACGATGTCGTACCATGGTTTTATATCCATATTTTGTAAGAAGATTTGTTAATTGTTCTGCGATATATACCGAACGATGTTTACCGCCAGTACAACCAATAGAAATGGTTACAAAATGACGATTGTCTTGGCTAAATTCATTTAGCCAAGGTGATACCATATTGTATATATCATCAATCATTTTATTTACCAGTGGCTGTTTAGCTAAAAAATTAATAATAGGCTCATCTAAACCAGTAAATTCACGAATTTCTGAATTATAAAATGGATTAGGTAAACATCTGACATCAAATATAAAATCTGAATCAATAGGTAAGCCGTATTTAAATCCGAATGATTGTAGCACGATATGTAGTGGTGAAGAATTAGCATCAACGATTTGTTTAATCAGTCTACGCAGCTCATTAGCACTTAAATCACTAGTATCTATACGGTGTGCTATATTACCAATAGGATATAATAATTCTTGTTCTTCAATGATACAATCATTGATAGTTTTTTTACCATCCGATAATGGATGCTTACGCCTTGTTTCAGAATAGCGTTTAATTAAAATATTATGTTGTGCTTCAAGGAAGATTATTTTATTTTCAATCTTTAATTCATTTAGTTTTTGAATTGCATGTGGTAATTGTCTAAGTAAAGAGCGTGAACGAGTATCTACACTAATAGCTATTTTTTGCATCGGCGATGCTATACCATATGTTTCAATTAAAGGTATTAATAATGGTGGTGGTAAATTATCAATACAATAATAACCATTATCTTCAAGTATTTTTAATGCCGTTGATTTACCAGCCCCAGCAAAACCACTAATTAAAATAATCTGCATCTTATATCACCTCATAAGCGTAATTTTTATTAATTTCAATATGAATTATATTTTTTATTAAAAGTGCTAAATTTCGATTATAAACATCGTGAATTTTATACAATGGGAATTCTTTATTATCAATTTTGTAAGTTTGTGGTCCTAATTCTAAATTATTATATTGATTTTGTTGTGTTGTAATTAATTGAATTACTATATGAAGCGGTGCTCGATGAATGATTTTTTTATTAAGATTATTTACATTAATTATACCTATATCCCTAATATATAATTGATATTGTTGATTTGGATTAGTAATATATATTTGATTGTTTATTTTTTCGATTAATACCAGATCATCTGCAATAAAATTATAACCATTATCTATTAATTCAAGAACTAAGTCTGATTTGCCGCTACCGCTCATCCCTAGTATTAATACTCCTAATGATTCGATTTGTAATGCACATGCATGAATTGCTTGATTAATTTTCATTAACTTCCTGTTGCCATAACTGCTCAATTTCATAATAGTCACGTACTTTGGGTAACATTACATGAATTATGATATCTCCAGCATCAACTAATACCCACTCACCACCGCGCCGTCCTTCAACTCCAATAATATTAACTCCGTGTTTTTTTAGATCTTCAACTACATGATTTGCTAACGCTGATACTTGACGATTTGAATTACCTGAGCATACAATAATACGTTGAAACAACGGAGATATATCATTAGTATCAATTACTACTATATTTTCACCTTTTACATTTTCTAGTGCATTGACTGCTATTTGGGTGATTTGTTTTAAATCCACATTAAATCCTTCTAAATATTTCGCCATTTTACCATATTTCTATTATTTAAAAAAAGAAACCCGCAAAATGCGGGTCTTTGTAAAGAATAGCGACAATTAACGTTTTGAAAATTGTTTTCTTCTGCGCGCTTTTCGAAGTCCACATTTTTTACGTTCTACTTCACGAGCATCGCGTGTAACAAAACCAGCATTTGAAAGTACGGATTTTAATTCTGGGTTGAAATCAATTAATGCACGAGTTATACCATGCTTAACTGCACCAGCTTGACCAGATTCGCCACCGCCAATTACATTTACTTTGATGTTAAATGAGGTTAAATTTTCAGTTAACTCTAATGGTTGACGAACAATCATGCAGTTCGTTGGTCTAGAGAAGTATGTATCGTATGACTTATCATTGACAATAATGCTACCATTGCCTTTTTCAATAAATACACGTGCTACAGAGCTTTTACGTCTACCAGTACCGTAGTAATACTTTCCATTCATATTATAATTATCCTTATTCTACTTCTAATTGTTTAGGTTGTTGTGCAGCATGCGGATGGCTATTGCCTGTATATACTTTTAATTTAGTAATCATTTGATAACCAAGTGGACCTTTTGGTAACATGCCTTTCACTGCATTAATTAAGATTTTTTCTGGTGCTTTTTCGAGCATATCATTAAAAGTACGTGAATAAATACCACCAGGGTATCCTGTATGACGGTAATAAATTTTTTGTAACGTTTTTTTACCAGTTACGACTAATTTATCTACATTTGTGACTATAATAAAATCACCAGTATCCATATGCGGTGTGTAAATTGATTTATGTTTGCCACGCAAAACATGAGCAATTTTAGCTGCTAATCTACCTAACACTTTATCTGTTGCATCTACAACAAACCATTCATTTGTAATGTCAGTTGGCTTAGCTGAAAATGTTTTGTTGGTAAATAATTGTTTAACTTTTATTGTAGCTTTTTCTGAAGAAGCTACGCTTGTATCTGTACTCATTATATAATTCCTAATTATATTTATATCAAAAGGCTTATTTAGCCACCTCTTGTAACGGTTGTGGTAAGGTGCAAATTATAACATATTATTTATGTTTGTCAACAAATAATATTGGTATTCTATTTGTATGCGCTAAATACATACAATTTTTATTGTAAAATTATTACTGTATTAGTTTCCTATTATGAGTTTTGGTTTGTTATGTATAGAAGATAGTAGCTGTATAACGTATATGTGTTATAATAGTCGGCTGTTTATAAGGTGAGTTAACACGAGGTAATGTTATGCCAAATTGGTTTTATGAGATTAATGTTTATTTAGCGCTAGGATATATATTTTTGTCTTGTAATGTTATAAGTATTATTGGTCACATAATTGCAAGGCGTTATTTCTCAAGTCTTGATAACCGTGATGTGGTAACTAAAGTTGTATGGCAAACTATACTGTTTTTTAGTACCATGTTTATTACATTTTGGATAGCAACTAACTGGCATGATATTGGTGATTTGCATACTATAACCAATAAAGAGGCTAATTTAATATCAAGTTTATATCATGATGCGGCACAAACAAATATAAGTAGTAGAGCAATTTTAACTCGCAGTATTAAAAACTATCTTAATAATGTAATTGATGTTGAGTATCCTGCTTTAAAGTCAGGTAAAACAGTAAAAAACAATGATCCTATATATCGTGAATTAGTGTTAAGTATATATAGTTATATGCCATCTGATGATATAGAAGATCAACTACGTTATAATAGAATGTTAGAAAATATTCAAACATTATCGGAAACGCGTGCTGCAAGAATTGGTTTTACTGAAGGGAATATGCATGGACCGCTTTTATATTTTTTAATTGTTATTACTGTACTGGGTTGTTTTTGGACTGGATGTATTAATACTAAACGTTTACTTTTTAGTATTTTTATCATTATGAGTCAAAATTTAATTTTAAGTTCAGCTAGTTGGCTTATACTTGAAATGGATAAACCATTTCAAGGTGCATTAAATGTTAGTGATACGCCTTTTATTCATATTCAGCATGAAATTGATCAATATCAAAATAGACTTAAATTAACAGATCGTGTTTAATAAACTAATCAATATAATTATGAGTCACGTACATTAATTGTTAGTAATTTATAAAGATGGTTTATTTAAACAATAAATTTAAATAATTTTAATTTAATAGTGGTTATTAAATACCAAATTAGTAGTAACGGATGAATTATGGAATCTAATCAATATTTGTCGATGTTAAGACAAAGTGTAGTTATTTATAATAGTTTTAATAAACAAAAAGAAAGATTAAAAACAATAGAAGATAATGTAATTAAAATGTACGTATGTGGTCAGACTGTATATGACTATTGCCATTTAGGACACGCAAGGAAAGCTCTTGTTTTTGATATGATTAGACGTTGGTTTATAACTATTGGCTACAAGGTGATATTTGTTGAGAATATTACTGACATTGATGATAAAATTATAAAAAAAGCACAAGAAAATAATGAAACTACTATATATCAATTAACTCAAAGAATAATTAATTATATGTATGAAGATTTTGCTAAGTTGGGTATTTTAAGCCCAGATTATCAGCCTAAAGCTACCGATTATGTGCCACAAATGATCAATATAATTGATGAATTAATTACTAAGGGGTATGCTTATCTAGCAGCAAATGGAGATGTTTATTATAGAGTGCGTAAATTCACACCATATGGTAAATTATCTGGAAAATCAATCAATGATTTACATTCTGGAGAACGAGTTGATATTGATCCGAATAAAGAAGATCCATTAGATTTTGTATTATGGAAAAGTGTGAAAAATAATGAACCATTTTGGAATTCACCATTTGGGAATGGACGTCCTGGATGGCATATTGAATGTTCTGCTATGTCTGAAAGTATTCTCGGTGCAAATTTTGATATTCATGGTGGTGGACAAGATTTACAATTTCCGCATCATGAAAATGAAATTGCTCAAAGTGAAGCTTATAATAATTGTAAATTTGCTAACTATTGGATGCATAATGGTTTTTTAAATATTAATGATGAAAAAATGTCTAAATCATTGGGTAATTTTTTAACTTTACGTGATGTACTTAATCAATATGACGGTGAAGTATTGCGTTTATTTATGCTTAAAACTCATTATCGTAGTCCGATTAATTTTAATTATTCTAATTTAGAAGATGCGAAAAATAATTTATCGCGTTTTTATATGGCGCTTAATAAGTATAATATTAATTATGCTGATAAAAATATAGATTTTAACAACCCATATGCAAAAAAATTTGCTCAAGTTATGAATGATGATTTTAATACTTCAGTTGCTCTTGGTGTGTTATTTGAGTTATGCAATGAGATTAATAAAATAGATGATATACAATTGGCGCAATTGATGTATAGTTTAGGAAATAGTATTGGTATATTAACCAAAACCAGTCAAGAATATTTACAAAATAAGTCAGGTGATACTATATCTGTAGATCAAATTGAAGCGTTGATAATTAAAAGACGTGAAGCACGAGCTAGTAAAAATTTTAAATTGTCTG
The DNA here is from genome assembly GCA_027371515.1 of Neisseriaceae bacterium. GTDB lineage: Bacteria > Pseudomonadota > Gammaproteobacteria > Burkholderiales > UBA11063 > Aquella. The sequence continues at coordinate 2,567 of DAHXMX010000007.1, read as the reverse complement.
ATCAGATTCGAGATGATTTATTAAATAAAGGAGTTGTTTTAGAAGATGGGATTGATTCTACAACTTGGAGATATAAATAAATAGCATTGAATTAATCAATGCTATTTATTTTAACAAAAGGTATAAATGTTATTCTTCTTGTTTAGGTTTGGTTTCTACCAATTCATATACAATATCCTGCTTCACTAAAGTAGGTTTTATTTCTAGATCATTATAGCGTTTTACTACTGGTTCTTCTACAATAATTGTGCTTTGATTAGTCATAAATTTAATATCGGTATTTACAAGCTGCAATTCACCTAAATCTATTTGTTCTGTAATGGTATTATTTTGTTTTACAGTAGTTATGTTTTCTTCAACTATTGCAGATGAATGATTGACAGTAGGTGATTTATCATCAATTATTGCTGGTTCAGTGACTTTATTGGTAGTATAATTATCGATGTTTTCATCATGAATCGAAGATGAATTAAGCATTACATTATTTTCTTTATTTTCATATGCTTTTTTAACACGATTGGTAGGTTCTGGTTTTTTATTTAAATCCGTTTTGTTGCTGTTTTCGTAAGCTTTATTATTTAATTTGGTATTCACTGATATTGTTTTTTGTTGCGATGCATCTTCAGAATTCTGGGTAGTCTTATTGGTAACCATGGAGTTTGCTTTTATTGTCTGCACTTTATTTGTACCTTTATTTATTGTAACTGGGCGCAGCTTATTTTTTTCTTTTGGGTTTTTGTTATTTTCTTTCCCGCGATTGTTGGTCTGATTGTTATTTTTAGATTCAGAATTAAAGATTGCTGATAATCGTTTGATTAAACCACTAAACAATGTTTTTTTCTGAACTGGTGGTTGTGAGTGAGCAATATTTTTAACTGCAGCTTTACTTGATGTATTATTAATATTACTAATATTATTAATACTGTTATGTGCATTATTCTCTTCTGGGTTTTCTACTAATGTATAACTAAAGCGATTAACAGCATCAACATTATCATAATTAATTCGTTTGATTTTATAATCAGGAGAGTTTAAGTGTAAATTTGGTATCAAAATAATTTTAACTTTCATACGCGCTTCAATTTTAGACACATCTTCACGTTTTTCATTAAGTAAATAAGTTGCAATATCTACAGGTAGTTGAACTTGTAGTGCGGCAAGTGAGCTGGTGTTTTTAACGGCCTCTTCTTCAATAATTCGTAGTACATGAACAGATGTTGATTCATTGCCACGAATACTACCCACACCGTTGCATCTTGGGCAAGTAATTGTAGTTGTTTCTCCTAATGATGCTTGAAGTCTTTGACGCGATAGCTCCATTAAACCAAATTTAGATAGTTTACTCATTTGAATACGTGCACGATCAATTCCTAATTGCTGCTTAAAGAAGTTTTCTAGTTCACGTTGATTTTTAGAGTTTTCCATATCAATAAAGTCAATGACAATTAGTCCACCCAAATCACGCAAACGTAATTGACGAGCGATTTCATCTGCTGCTTCCATATTAGCTGCAAATGCAGTAGCCTCAATATCAGCACCTTTATTCGCTTTTGCTGAATTTACATCAATTGCCGTTAATGCTTCAGTACGATCAATAACGATTGAACCGCCAGAAGGTAAGTGTACAGTTCTACTATAAGCATATTCTATTTGATGCTCAATCTGGAATCTGGAAAATAAAGGTACATCATCATTATATAATTTAACTTTATTAACGAAATTAGGCATAACTTGTGAAATAAAATCACGAGCTTGTTCATATATTTCTTGAGTATCTATTAAAATCTCAGTAATATCTGGTGAGAAATGATCACGAATAGAACGTACCACTAAGTTACTTTCTTGATAAATCAAAAAGCTACCTGCTTTTGAATTAGCGGCATCTTTAATAGCATCCCAAAGTTTAATTAAATAATTCAAATCCCATTGTAATTCTTCAGTAAAACGTCCAAGCGCAGCAGTGCGTGCAATTGCGCTCATATTATTAGGCATTTCAAGTGCAGATAATGTATTTTTTAATTCATTACGCTCTTCGCCATCAATACGTCTTGAGATACCACCAGATTTTGAATTGTTTGGCATTAGGACCAAGTAACGACCTGGTAGAGATATAGATGTAGTTAGGGCTGCCCCTTTATTACCACGTTCGTCCTTTTCAACTTGGACAATAACTTCCATTCCTTGGCGAAGTTTGCTGTAGTCTCTGTTACGTGGATTACTTGACTCGGGAAGGTAAATAGATTCTATTTCTTTAAAAGGTAAAAACCCCTGCTTTTCAGTACCGTAGTCAACAAAACAAGCTTCTAATGATTGCTCTATATGCGTAATAATACCTTTGTAGATATTACCACGACGTTGTGTTTTTCTAGTGGTTTCTATATCGAAATCAATTAATTTTTGACCTTCAACTATTGCAACTCTGAGCTCTTCTTGGTAGGTTGCATTAAATAACATTCTTTTCATTATAAGTACCTTTGTATTAATAGTACCTTCAATGATGATTAGCTAATTTATTCTTGGAATTCAAATTTTATATCTATAGTTGCTCTGTATTAAATATTTGTCTT
>DAHXMX010000079.1 GCA_027371515.1 Neisseriaceae bacterium | reverse complement strand
TTGGATTCATAAAGCTATATTAGCTAAATATGGTGTTAAATATATAAATGGAATTAGTTATACAAAAATTACAGATGATGGATTATATTATACAAAACATGATAAAAAATATTTATTAGAAGCAGATAATATAATTATTTGTGCTGGTCAGGAATCAAATATTAGTGCTTATAATATATGTAATCATCCAAATAAGCATTTAATTGGTAGTGTTACTAATCCAAATACTATGGATGCTAAAGAATCTATTTATGCAGCAACTAAACTTGGATTAATAATATAGTGTTAATTAAACTACTTTATTAAACTGTAACTAAAAAAATTAAATAGCGTATTTTCGGCAGAATTATTTGGCACTTTAATCTTGGTTTATTAATTTGATAATTCTATTCTTTGATAATTGCAAAATCTTGATAAAGTTTAGCTGTTGCAAGTAATTTACCCATCTTAATTTGAGTAACGATAATTTGATAATAATCATTACGAACTAAACATTTTGTATATTCTAATTGGTTACTGATTCCAGTATTAAAGCGAACTAGTTCTAAAGAACATGATTTATCAATATAATTAAGAGCAATATTATTATCCGTTAATTGTTTAGTAAACTGACGATGCGCAGAAATATCATTATCAATTTCTCTTAATGCACCAACAATAGTTTGTAAATAATTATAATATACTTGTTTATATATGGCATTACTCACTGCAATATCAGCAAAAATTTGTGCATTTAATATTGGCACATTTACAATAGTTTGTTTAAAATCAATTGGATTATATCCGTTACTAATGTTTTGTGAAGCATCACGATAAAAATTACTAAAGCTAATTGTAGGTAATAATTGAGATTGAGATACACCGACACCAGCATTAGCTGCTTGTAATTTAGCTGTCACTTCCATAACGTCAGGTCTATTATTTAATACTGTTAATGGTAAATCTCCAGGAATTAAAATATCAGAATTAAGATTGTTAAAATTATTACCATGAATAATCTGTCCTGGATTTTGATTGATTAAAAATTTTAAAGCATTTTGACTTAATACAATATTATGCTTTATGATCTCAAGCTTAGATTTAATTTCTGCTATTTCAGCTTGACTAATAAATGGTTCTTTTTCTGAACTAATTCCGGTACTAAATCTTTTTTGATTAAGATTTAATAATAAATATGAATCATTAAGTAATTTTTCGTAAAGTACTAATTCACGTTCATAAGCAAGCAAACTAAAATAACTAATTGCTACTTGATGAATAACTTCAAGTTGAACTCTTTTTTTAGCATACATTATAGTTTTTACTATATATTCTGCTTGTTTTTGCTGTTCTATAAGTTGTAATACATTAACTGTATAATTAGCAAAACCACCAAAAAAGTAACCTAAATTACCCATAGCAGGAAAAGAAGAATAACCAGTCATTAAACTAATATTAGGAATCCAAGCATATTCAATTCTTTTTAATTGTGCGTTAGCTAATTCTACATTAGAACCGGCAATCTGTAACTGATTATTATATTTAAAAGCTGACTCCATTAATTGATTAAGTGTATTATCTTGATATTTTGCCCACCAATAAGTACCACTTTCACGATCTAATTTACTATTATTCATAATTTCAGGGCTTGAAGATACCCATTTATTATTTATTTGAGCTGATGCAGTTGGGCGATCTGGATTAATTAGGCTACAACTAACAATAACCATTGATAAAAAAATAATTAATATTTTCATTTTAATGACATATCTAAAATAATTTGGGTTTCATTTAATAATTGATGACTAATTTGTTTAAAATTAATCAAAATATTATTGATACGATGTTCAGCTATTCCAGTTTTAAACTGAATAGCATAGCTAAGAGTAAATAATTCAAGTTTATATTTAGATAATAAAGGTGGAATGGTTGTATAATTTATCAATGAAGCTGTTTTTTGTTCCAGTTTAATACTTTTATAGCTAGTATTAAGTATGGTTATTAAATTATTTACTTTATTAATATGTGTTATTAATTCTAAATCAAGTTTATTATTGATATCTAACTGATTGAATTTGATAAATTTATTTAATGCTTCTTTTATAGTTTGATTTAAATTTTTAAGAGTAGTTATAAATTCTTCTTGAGCATAATTTTTACGATTAATAAAAAAGAAGTCTCCAAAATAAGCTAAAAATATACCAATAATAATTGTCATAAGCCGAGCTACAAAATATGATGAATAATGATAATTACCGTATTGCATATATTCTAAAAACAATCCAAGGTTAATATTTAAAAAAGCAATATTTCGAGTAAAATTGTGAATTTGAAAAAAATTAGCAGCTGCTAATGAAAGAGGAATAATGAAAAAAATTAAATTACCATTGATATCTAAAATCAACCAAATTGGAATAAATAATATTAATCCATGCACAGTACCCCAAAATACACCATAAATTCTTTCCTGAATTTGACTACTATCCATAGGTAACATAATTGCAAGCACTGTAGCTGATACCCAAAATGCAAATGGAATATGACTATAAAAACTAATAAATAAACTAATAGTAAATACAATAGCATTATGAATCATCCTACGTTGTTTTAATGTTATGCCTGACATAGAATATTCCAATTTATAGTAAATTCATACAATACTTTCCAAAGATTTTGGATATCAATATTAGGTGTTGTATATTGGTATTTTATAATTTTTTTAAGATAGTATTCAGGAATTGCTTTATGTTCACTAAATAAAGATTGTGTATTTTCAAGCCAATTAAATAAATTACTTAAACATCCATTACGATTATACATTTCATAATTATTATAAGCAAAAGCAATACCAAAATGAAATTTATTCATATTTAAAGTACATTCTTTGAATATATGATGATTTTTAGATAGTTTAGTAAAGTCTATACTATTATTCATTTTTAATAAGCAATCACCATAAAATATAATGGAATGTGAATTATTTATTATAATTAAACGTAGTTGATCAATAATTCTTTTATATAACGTATATGTTGAATTAAACCAAATAGAATGATAATAACGCTCAGGAACTAATTGTAGAGCAATATAACCAATAAAGCCTGCAATACTAATAGAAATAACTCTATTAATTGCAACATAAAATTGTCCAGCGCCACCAACTAAAATAGTTAAAAAACTTATAACAAAAACAGATGGAATTAAACCACGATATGAAACAAATTTAGGGTATGAAGTAATACTCATTAATAAAAAATAAAAACAAAAAGAAAATATTAATAAAGAATAGGTATTATATTTTTCAATTATTGTAAATCCAAATACTCCACAAGTAACGAAAACCATAAAACATATATATGTACCATTTCTTTGTGCTAATGAATTAATATTATTCATATGTCCAGCACCAATAGCAAGTATTACAGGTACAACAAAGAAAAAAGTTTGATTTAAACTAAAATTAAGATTATAAATATTAAAACATGATAATATTATATAAATATATAGCGAAACTAATATTGATATACGACCATTACCATATAAATCATAAGCTTTAAAACTAGCATAATTGGTAAATAAAAAAGGTATCATTGATTTTTAATTTTATTAGTTACGTGAAATATATACATACATACTAGCTCCAACATTTAATGGAAAGTTTGGATCTGGGTCTAAAACTTTAATTTGTACTGGAAAACGTTGTGGTAATAATACCCATTCATTTTCACGAGCAACTTTTTGTAGTTGACTACGCGAATTAGTTTCTTGGCGTTCAACAGCCCAATTGGTTGATAAAACCACTCCATGAAATATCTTTTGAAAAATATACATTCTTGGAATTATAATTACCTTATCACCAGCATGAATTAAGCGTAAATCTGTTTCAGTAAAATTAGCCTGAACATATGTGGTGCTTGTATCTACAAAAGAAAATATTGGCTCATGGATTTTAATTGGAGTATTTAAAGATAAATACATATTTTGAACTATACCGTCACTAGCTGCACGTACGGTTGTTTCTTCAAGATTAACTAATGCAAAGCTTTCTAGTGCTTCTAGACGTTTAATTTTTTGTTTCTGTACTATCAAATTATTTTTATCTAACGCTACTTTTTGTTGTATTGATATATAATTATTATAAGCAGATTTAGTATCAAATTTTAAATTATCTACATCAAGTTTAGATACTGCATAACTTTTATATGCTTCAGTATAGCTTTTTAGATCATTAGTAAGCTTTTTATAAATTTGAAGTGATGCATTTTGGGTTGCAATATCTTGAGATAGTTGTTTTTGAATGCTTATATATTCATTTTTAGCAACTTGTACATCAGCTACAGCTGCATTATAAGTGTATTGATATGGTTTTTGAAATACAGTAAATAATTTGTCACCTTTTTTAACTTTTTGACCATTAACAACAAATATATTAGTTACATACCCAGATACATCAGCTGCTACAGGACTAATATTTGCAACGATAAATGCATTGTCAGTTATTGGATATAAAAATGAAAATAAATAGGTAATTGCACTTATAATTCCAATTATTAGCACAAAGCG
>DAHXMX010000078.1 GCA_027371515.1 Neisseriaceae bacterium | reverse complement strand
CTTGAGTGATAATATTTTTTTCTAATGCTAAACGAGCTACAACACTTGGACTACCCTTAGCTAATTGTTTATTTTTAATTGCCTTACGTAACTTTTCTTTAATTGGATAAGTTTTAATTTCAGCAAGAAATGCAATCTCCATACGACCAACAGGGTCATGTATGTCATTTGGCACAAAACACATATTCTTAAATAATTGACGCGTATAACTATTATTCATTAAATCACGACTAATTTTACTTTCCAATATATCATTAGGTAATTTGTATACTTTACCATATGGGAATACAAAAAATCTAATTAAACTACTTACATATTTAACATTAAGATTTTCTAATGTTTCATACAAAGCATTTTGTGCATTATATAAACAATTAGCTAAGGGTAGTCCAAGTGTTGTAGCTCGTTTAGCATTAGAAAAAAATATTATCACTCAAGAAGAATTAGATATGCTTATTAAAGCTGATAAATTAGCTGGAGAGGTAATACAAGTTGATGAGTTTGGTCCATATGAGCTTGGTCCTAAAAATGCTAATCCTGAATTGGTAGTTAAGTAAATAAGCATTACTAATATGGAAATTAATTGCTAAATAATGTTAAATAATCTTTTACAAAAGATAAATAACATAACGTCCTCAACTGCTGATAAATTAAGTGAGTTGGGGATTATTACATATTGGGATCTGTTACTACATATACCAAATCGTTATCAAGATTTAACTTCTATTCAAAAAATTGGTCAATTGAGTGTAGGTGACACGGCGCAATTTGATTGTGAAATTATAGATATTGAGATTATTAATGGTCGTAGTAAACGATTGCAAATAACTGTAAGTGATGGTAGTGGTATTGCATCGTTGATGTTTTTTAATTTTTATTCAAATTATATTACACAGTATAAGGTTGGCAGGTAGTTTAACTAAGAAACAAAAAGAAAATACTTATAAACTTATTAAAAATAATCAAGCAGACATTATAATTGGTACACATGCGGTATTTCAAAAAGATGTTGAGTTTAGTAATTTGGCGATTATTGTTGTTGATGAACAACATCGTTTTGGTGTTAATCAAAGGATAGACCTATTAAATAAAGGTTGTAATCCTCATCAATTAATGATGTCAGCAACTCCAATCCCTAGGACATTAGCTATGACCTATTATGCAGATCTTGATATTTCAACGATTAATGAACTACCGTTAGGTAGGCTGCCAATTAAAACCATATTAGTTGATACAGCTCGTCGGTATAATGTTATTGAATATATAAAACAAAAAATAAATAATGGTGCGCAAATTTATTGGGTATGTCCATTAATTGAAAAAAGTGAAATGCTAAATCTACAAGATGCAACTGAGTTATATGAAGAGTTGCAACAAATAATGCCTGAAGTGGGTATTGGTTTGGTGCATGGTAAACTTAAATCACGTGATAAAGCTTTAATTATGGAGCAATTTAAGAATAATAAATTAAAAATATTAGTGGCCACCACTGTTATTGAGGTTGGGGTTGATGTTCCTAATGCAAGTATTATGATTATTGAACATAGTGAAAGAATAGGATTATCTACATTACATCAATTACGTGGTCGAGTTGGACGCGGTAATTTACAGAGTGAGTGTATTTTATTGTATCAAAAAGAACTTAGTGATATTGCTAAACGTAGATTAAAAGTAATTTATGAAAATACTGATGGATTTAAAATAGCTCAAGAAGATTTATTGATTAGAGGACCTGGTGAAATATTAGGTAGTAGGCAAAGTGGGTTACCTAATTTTAAATTTGTAAACCTTGAAGAGGATATTTATCTATTAGATATGGCTCGTAAATTATGCGATATTTTATTAAAGCAATATCCAGAGGTGGTGACACAGATTATAGATTTGTGGTTTGTTAATTATAAACATTTAATTGCGAGTTAGTTATTAGCTCTTATTTGTTATGGAATATTGACATGACATCATCAATTATTTTGTATTGCTCAAGTTTTATTTGCAGAACAAAATTAATATTATTTTTTTTAATCGTTTCAGCGTCAATTTTACTGATTTTAAAAATAATTCTTTTTAGGATAATAAGATTATGGATGATTATATTATCTTTTAATGAGTATGCAATCAAGTTAATTAATTGGATAAATTTGAGATATCTATCTTTTTTACGAATCGAGTCTAATTGTTTTATAAGATTATATATATCATCACGACTTAGCAAATTAAGTTTATGAATTTGTGAATAATTTTGTACAATCAGTATTGCTAATTCTCGAGCTTGTTTATTCATACATGAATTTTGAATAAACTTATGCATATCAATTTCATTTTCATTTAAAATATAGCATAAAATTGCAAAGCGCATTTCCAGCGTTAAATTTTTATCATTCATTTTTTGATTAAGCTGATTTAATTTATGTTTACTGATGCTATTAGTAATTAAAAAAGTGCATTCATGTAGTATTTGGTTAAGTGCACCAACATTATATAATACTTGAAAATACTCTAGTATATTTGGGGTCATTAGTGCCTTATGAGTCTCTTTCCATATTCTTTCATTACTCAATGAAAGCAGTTCCTTATTATCAACTATTAATTTCATGAGCTTTATAGTTTCAGGAGCGATCCTAAATCCTAATTTAGCTTTAAATCTAGCAATTCGTAATACGCGAAGTGGGTCTTCTGAAAATGCATTACTGACATGTTTTAATATTTTATTTTTAATATCATCTATACCACCGAAAGGATCAATATATTGATTATGTTTATCTATTGCTATAGCATTAATAGTTAAATCACGTCGTTTTAAATCATCGATTAAGCTGACATCAGTATTGGTATAGAAGGTAAATCCTTTGTACCCTATACCTGATTTTTTCTCACTTCTGGCAAGTGCATACTCCTCATGTGTATGAGGGTGTATGAATACTGGGAATTCATTACCAACAGCTTTGAATCCAAGCATTAGCATATCGTCAACTGTTGCACCAACAACAACATAATCAATATCGTTTGCTGGTAAACCCATTAGTTGATCTCGTACACATCCACCAACTTTATATACCAATAGATCGTTAATTGATTTAATCATTTATTGTTTTATTAACTTGTTGAAAATAACTATATAGATTTATTGATTTCTGGTGTTTAAAAATTGCGTCATAGGCAGCTTTATTAGTTAATACTTTTTGTACATAGTCTCGTGTAATATCAATAGGAATTAATTCAATTTGCACTATATTATCAAGATTACCTAATTTATTTTGCCATCTGCTGGCTCTTGTAGGACCGGCATTATGACCTGCAGTTGCATAAATAATATTATTAAATTTATAGAGTAAATAACTTACATACCAACTACCAAATTTAATATTACAAACATAACTATCGCGATAACAATTTGAGGTGCGCAGTTTCTTGGATATATATTCTGCTGTTTGTGGCATAATTTGCATTAATCCAATTCCACCATCAAAAGCAACTGCTTTAGGATTAAAACGACTTTCTTGGCGTGATATACCAAGTGTGTAAGATGGATCGATACCATTTTCATTAGCATATTTTTTATATGTATTTAGGAATGGAGTTGGAAAACTTAACTCAAGATATGGATTGTGCATTTGATTAGCTGCAAAAATACTCATACTGTAATTATTTTCATTAAAGGCTAGATTCCTCATGCTTAATAAATCATTTTGATTGGCTTTTTTAGCTGCATAATGCCATTCGGCATTAGCAATTGCTTTTAAACTGTTGCTGTTATTATTATCCGCTATAGCATAAAGTTTTAATGCATCTTGTGCTTGTTTGGCATATATACTATCACTTAGTTTGGTGCTGTCTGGTGGGTTTCTATTTAATTTTATATCATTGTATAGCTGAGATAAAGCAAGTAGTGAATAAAACGATTTATCTTGTGGTATTTGTGAATATATTTTAAAAGCTGTAGCTTTATCTCCTTGTAATTGATAAGCTCTGGCTTTCCAATATAGCCATACGTCTTTATTTGATACTTCTTTTGGCATACTATTGATAATTTGAATTACTTTTGACCATTTATTATAATACATAAAAGTTCTGACTTGCCATTCATATTCATCATCAGACATGTTGCTATATTTATATTTTGAGTATAAAGATAACGCTTGATCAAATTGATGTTTTAAAGCAAAGCGCTTTGCAATATATGTACCCAGAAAATTTTTCGTTATTAAATCAATATTTGCATTTTTCATTTCTTGATAAGCGAGATCTGGATTTTTATAAGCAAGATTTGTAATACGATTAACCACGAGATATTTATAATCACGATTATTTTTTATTCTTTTGATAGGAGTATTGCTATATTTAGTAAATAGAATAGGGGATAGCCCTATATAGGGAGTGATTTGATTGAATATCTCAGTTTTATTATTGGTAATTAAATTATATAACATATAATCTAGCTGAGTTTTGTTTACTTGTTTATTATTATACTGAATGCAATTAAATGTCCGTTGGCTGAATGTAAATATCCGCTTAAACTTGATGCGCCGCTTAATGAACCGGTCTTTGCATGTACATTGTTCTTTGTCGATGCGCCTGTCATTCTGTCTTCTAA
>DAHXMX010000077.1 GCA_027371515.1 Neisseriaceae bacterium | reverse complement strand
TATAAATGGAGCCTCAGCAAGCTTAGCTAATCGTCTTGCAATCTCTGTTTTACCAACACCAGTTGGCCCAATCATTAAAATATTTTTAGGAGTAATTTCATGTTGCATATCAGAATTAACATTTTGTCTTCTCCATCTATTGCGTAATGCAATAGCAACAGCTTTTTTAGCATCAGCTTGACCCACGATATGTTTATCTAATTCAGCCACAATTTCTTTAGGTTTTAAGTGCATAACATCATACCTTATTAAATAATAACACATGAGATACTATATGTGGTCTATTATTGATAAATCAAGAAAAATAAATCACATCTCAATTAAGTATAAAACTCCTAGAATACAAATACAAACAAACAATAACGCTGATAATGAATGCCAAAAATCGAAAATATTTGATGGTGCAGTGATAAGTTTATTAGTTATTTTTGTAATTTGTTGTTTTAGATTGTAAATAACTGGGAAAATAGCAAAATAATTAATAAATAAAATAACAAACATACAAATAATGTACCAAAATTTTCTTATTTTGTATAAAGATAGTTTATGATTAATTATTATTTCTATGGTAGCAATTAATAAACATATTATACCAATATAGGCTTGTAAGTTTAACAATTGACTTACAATTGAAGAAGCTGTAATTTGATCAAGAGTTTTAAATAATAATGGGAATACAACTATTCCAGACATCCAAGTCCCACCTAACCAGAATGTCATAGCTATCTTACTAAACTGATGAATACTAACAATTTCACGATTATTAGTTTTCTTTCTAGTTTTGACTCGAGCCATAGTTGTTTTACTTTATAAATGTTATAATACCAAATTTTATTGTGCTAACAAACTTAGCACAATAAACAATCCAAAGCATCAAGACTACTAATCAAGGTAGCTTTTTATTGTGCTAACAAACTTAGCACAATAAAAACTATTTATAACGTTTAACTGAATCCATAATTTCTTTTTCAGCCAAGGCTTTACCATCCCAGCCTGTTATTCGCACCCATTTACCTTTTTCTAAACCTTTATAATTTTCAAAAAAGTATCTGATCTGTTCTAGCTGCAATGGTGGTAATTGATCTAATGATTCAATATGTGCATACATTTCACAAGCTTTTTTGATTGGTAATGCTAATATTTTAGCATCAATACCACTCTCATCTTCCATACGTAACACCCCAATTGCACGACAACGAATAACCATACCATGAGCAACTGGAAATGGTGTAATTACTAACACATCAGCAGGATCGCCATCTTCAGATAAAGTATGCGGAATAAACCCATAGTTAGCAGGATATGACATTCCTGTACCAATAAATCGATCTACAAAAATCGCTCCAGACTCTTTATCCATTTCATATTTTACTGGTGATGAGTATGCTGGTATTTCTATTATAACGTTAAAATCATTAGGTAAATCATACCCTGCACTTATTTTTTCATAATTCATAAACATTATCCTTTAATAAAATTATTCACAATTTCAGAGTGTATTGTAACACAAGTAAAGTTTAACAAAAAAATAAATATATGCTATAATTACCATCCTTTGATACTTAATGTCATTGTTACTAATTATAATTTTGTATCTTACAAATTATACAATTATAAAATTATAGTTACAACTATCAAAGTTAAAACAGTTAATTAACAATTTTTAATAAAGGAAATTTTAATGAAAAAAACTCTAATCTCTCTAACTGTCGCTTCTTCTTTTGCAATTGCTCATGCAGATACACTATATATAAATGGTAAGCCTGTAGATCAAAAAATTATTAATCAAACTATGGAACAAATTCAAAAAAACCCTAACTTAGCACAACAAATGAAAAATCCTCAGTTTAAAAAAGAAGTTTTAAAGTCGATCGGGATGCAACAAGCAATTTTATTATATGGTAATAGTCAACATTTAGATGAAACTGCTGCTTATAAAGCCAAATTAAATGAAGTTAAACCAATGATATATGCTGAATTACTACAAAATAAAGTAGATAATAAAGTAAGTGACGCTGAACTTAAAGCTAAATACGAACAAATGAAAAAAGAAGCAGAAAACAAAACTGAATACAATGTATCACATATATTAGTTAAAGATCAAAAAACTGCTGATGATATTGAAGCTCAACTTAAAAAAGGCGCTAACTTTGCTGATTTAGCTAAAAAATATTCAATTGACCCAGGTTCAAAAAATAAAGGTGGCGAATTAGGTTGGTCTGATGGTTCCAACTATGTACCTGAATTTACAGCTGCTATCAAAACTTTAAAAAAAGGTCAATATACAACTACTCCTGTTAAATCACAATTTGGCTATCACATAATTAAATTAGATGATACACGTAAAGCTGATATGAAAAACTTTCCTTCATTTGATAAAATCAAAGATCAGTTAAAACAACAAATACAAATGGAAAAAACTAAAGCTTTCTTTGATGATATTAAAGCTAAATATAAAGTTGAAGTTAAATAACCATCTGAAAGCTTTATAAATCTGTATCAGATTTTATGATACATAAAAAAACCTCAAAATTTAATAATTTTGAGGTTTTTTATCAGTTTAAGAATGAAATACTGAGTTATCAAAAGCTCTATTATTAAGCATCTTCATTAAAGGCAGCATTAAAATCTGCTTCCTTTTTCTTATAGGCAGCCGCACGTGCTTTATGATACACAAGACCAGTACCAGCTGGAATTAAACGTCCCATAATTACATTCTCTTTCAAACCACGTAAGTGATCAACACGACCTGCAATAGCCGACTCAGTTAATACACGAGTAGTTTCTTGGAAAGATGCTGCAGAAATAAATGAATCAGTAGATAATGACGCTTTAGTAATACCAAGCAGCATATTTTTGTATTCTATTGGTCGTTTGCCTTGACTAATTAAAATATCATTTTCATTCATAATAGCAGATTTTTCCGCTTGTTCACCCTCTAGGTATGTAAAGCTATCACCTGAATTTGTAACTACTACACGGCGCAACATTTGACGTACTACTACCTCAATATGTTTATCGTTAATTTTAACCCCTTGTAAACGATATACCTCTTGAATCTCAGATGCAATATATTTGGATAATTCCTCTATACCTTTCATATTTAATAACTCATGAGGATCTACAGGACCGTCCACAATCATTTGACCACGTTCTACAAATTCACCATCATTAATTAAAATATTTTTATCTTTAGGAACTGCTAATTCAATAAAATCTCCATCTTTTGAGGTGATTTTGATTTTATGTTTACCTTTAGTTTCTTTCAAGAAAGATAAAACACCGGATAATGGTGCAAGCATACCTGCATCTTTAGGTGAACGAGCTTCAAATAACTCAGCAACACGAGGTAACCCACCAGTAATATCACGAGTTTTCAACGACTCTTGCGGCTTACGTGCAATAACATCACCTGCATGTACATCTTGTCCATCACGAACTGTAATAATATCGCCAATTTGAAAGTTAATAATTACTGAATTATCCGTACCTGCAATTTTCACCTCATTGCCATCAGTATCAAATAAGCGCGCAATAGGACGTAAACTTCTCTCACGTGCTTTAACACCTTTTACTTTAGATGGATCAATAACTTTAAGTGTAATTAAACCAGTCACTTCATCAGATTCTTTAATTACCGTTAAACCCTCTTCTACATTCTCAAGAACAATTTTACCTGAATATTCAGTAACAACTGGACGTGCATGAGGATCCCAACTAGCTAATTTACTACCAGCCTTCACTTCTTGATTATCTGTAAAATAAATTATCGAACCATAAGGAATCTTATGTTGTTCACGTTCACGATTTTGTTGATCAAGAATAATTGCTTCTGCAGAACGCGAAATAACTACTATATCCCCATTTTGTTTAGTAACCGACTTCAAATCACGATATTGAATAGTACCTGATGATTTAGCTTCTATTTTAGATATTGCAGCAGATCTAGAGGCCGCACCACCAATATGGAAAGTACGCATCGTTAATTGAGTACCTGGTTCACCAATTGATTGGGCAGCAATAATTCCCACAGCTTCACCAATATTAACTAAATAACCACGCGATAAATCACGTCCATAACATTTAGCACACAATCCATGTCTAGTATCACATGTTAATACGGTTCTAACTTTAACTTCATCAATTGTAGTTGCATCAATTAAATTAACAATATCTTCATCAATCATAGTACCAGCTTTTACAATGATATTATTAGTCTCTGGATCCATAATATCATTACTAGCTACACGGCCTAAAATACGATCACGCAATGGTTCAATAACATCACCACCTTGAATTACTGACTTCATAATTACACCGTTATCAGTTCCACAATCTTCTTCGGTAATTACTAAATCTTGAGTAACATCAACTAAGCGACGTGTTAAATAACCTGAGTTTGCTGTTTTTAATGCCGTATCAGATAATCCTTTACGTGCTCCATGAGTTGAAATAAAATACTGTGATACGTTTAATCCTTCACGGAAATTTGCAGTAATAGGAGTTTCCATGATTGATCCATCAGGTTTAGCCATTAATCCACGCATACCTGATAATTGTTTAATCTGAGCTATCGATCCTCGAGCGCCAGAATCTGCCATCATATAAATTGAATTAAACGAATCTTGAAAAACTT
>DAHXMX010000076.1 GCA_027371515.1 Neisseriaceae bacterium | reverse complement strand
TAGTATAGTAAGTAAAGATCATAATGCAATTACGATTACACTTACTGAAAAAAAGACGATGCAACAATTTATTGTACCGATATCAGAAATGAAAGCAAACGTTGTTGCGAATGCTATAATATCGGTATTAAAAAATCAGCAGATGCCAATAAAAACCCTAACGGTAGATAATGGCTGGGAATTTACTGAGCACGAGTTGATAACAAAGGAATTAGGCTGTGGTGTTTATTTTGCCAGACCATACTGTTCAACAGATAAGGCATTGGTTGAAAATCACAATAGGCTGATACGGGACTTTGTCCCGAAAGGAACTGATTTCAAGACCATACCTGATAATTATTGGGCTTGGATTCAGGATATTTTAAATCGAAGACCGCGGGAAAAGTTTGGGTTTAAAAGTCCAAATGAGATGGTAGCTCAAGAGTTTGCTTCTTGGTGCACTTGATTTCTGCGGATGCAATTTGTAATAATGCATTAATAATATAATAGAGGATTTTATGAAAAAATACATGTGTTTAATTTGCGGATTTATCTACGATGAAGCACTAGGAATTCCAGAAGATGGAATAGCTCCTGGCACAAAATGGGAAGATGTACCAATCAATTGGTCATGCCCTGACTGTGAAGCACGTAAATCAGATTTTGAAATGATAGAGTTTTAATTTTGAATTCAATACTTAATAATAATGAATTTATTCCGTTTAATGCTTTCACAATTGCACAATTAGCATATAGCATCAATGAGCGATTATCTTGCTCTGAAGAAAAGCTAAAACAAATTGAGCAACAAGAACAAGCAACTATTAATGATATTAATGAATTATTTTTAAGTATCTATGCATTAAATCAAGAATTTGGAATTCTTACACATTTAGAATCTGTCGCTGATAATCAACAAATTCGTGATGCAATAGAAGAACTGCAGCCTTTAGTTTCTATTTTTTATGTAAATTTAGGACAGAGCAAACCACTGTATAAACATTTTACACAACTAAATACATTACAATTAAATAATGAGCTTCGCAAAGTGGTTGCTAATGAATTACGTAACTTTAAATTAAGTGGAATTGACTTAGATTCACAATCACAGCAACAATACAAAAATATCCAAACTAAACTGGCACAGCTTAATAGTAAATTTGGGCAAAATGTACTCGATGCAACGGATAGTTATAGCTTAATTGTAAATATAAATGAACTGCATAACGTGCCATTAGATATAATCAATCAATTTAAAATCAATGATACACAATGCAAACTTACTTTACATGCTCCTTGCTATACTCAGTTTATGCAATACCTAAATAACAGAGAATTAAGAAAAACACTCTATACCAATTATATTACTCGCGCAAGTAAGTTGTATTTCAAACCAGAGTATGATAATTCAAATAATATATGTCAAATACTTAATCTACGCAGGCAAAAATCTAAATTATTAGGCTTTAACTCATACGCTGAACTATCATTGTTTACTAAAATGGCAAAGACACCACAAAAAGTAATTGATTTCCTGTATGAATTAGCAATTAAAATTAAGCCTTATGCCATGCAAGAATTAGAAGAATTAACCAATTTTGCACGCGATAAATATCAAATTAACCAAATTGAAGCTTACGATATTACTTTTATTAGCGAGCAACTTCAACAGCATAAATATCAATACTCAAATAATGAATTAAAACAATATTTTCAATTACCAATAGTTTTAAATGGTTTGTTTAATTTAATCAATAAATTGTATGGCATTAATTTTAAATCTAATTTAACGATTGCCAAATGGCATAACGATGTTATAGTGTATGATATAGTAAATAAACACAATCAAATAATTGGCACTCTGTATATGGATCTGTATTCAAGAGAATACAAGCACTCTGGAGCTTGGATGAATTCATTACAAGATAGATTTATAAATAATCAACTGCAGATTCATAAATTGCCACATGTGCTGATTGTATGTAATTTTTCTAATCCCCAAGTATCAAATTTACTATCTTTTGACGATGTGCAAACCTTATTTCATGAAATGGGTCACGCATTACACCAGCTTTTAACTAAGATTGACCATTATACCATATCAGGTATTAATGGAGTTGAATGGGATGCAATTGAATTACCGTCACAATTTATGGAGTATTTTACTTGGAAACATAGCATTTTGCAAGATATCACCTGTCATAACCAAAGCAGCGCCAAGCTACCTAATGAATTATTTAATAAATTAATTAAATCTAAAAATTACTTAAAAGGATTACAAACATTACGCCAAATTGAATTTGCATTAAGCGATATATTAATTCATATTAAAGAGATAAATACAATACAAGATATCTATGATATTATCAATAATGTAAGACAACAAATCGCATGTATAATGCCACCTAAATTTGAGCGAATGATAAATAGTTTTGAACATATTTTTAGCGGTGGCTATGCAGCTGGTTACTATAGTTATAAATGGGCAGAGTTATTAGCACTTGATGTATTTAAAAAATTTGATACAACTTCAAGTGAACAATATCCAATATTAGGTAATTTATTTTATGAATCTATTCTTTCTAAAGGTGGATTAAATGATGCTCTAGATAATTTTATATCATTTATGGGAAGAGAACCCAAAATTGATGCACTATTAGAATACTCAGGAATTAATTAAAAATAACAATTTAAAGGGGAAAATAATATTATGAGAAAAAAAGATTGGCTTAAAATAGGCGGATTAATAATTGTGGCATTAATAATACCGCGTATTATGTTATTTTATTTAATCTGTGGCTTAATTGATTTCTCGCGTAGTAATCTTTTTAATAAAGCTAACTGGCTACGTTATTTCACAGGTAATGGTATGTTGACTTGGTTATTATCACCTTTTAACCTATTAATGGATTTACTATCTTATAAAAATAAGGGTATTTATAAATTAGAAGATTTATCTGAAGAATGTCAAGAAGAGATTAAAGAATTAATAACAATAGCTAAAAACAAGCCAGAGATTATTAATGAACTTAGTAAACTAATGGATGAAAAAAAACGCGGTATGCTTTTCTTTAAATGGTACGGTAAAAATATAGATACATCTCTTTCTATACCTGAGTTTCACAAAGAATACAAATATATTAACACAATAGGCGTATCAATATTTAACCGTAATCAATCAACATCTATCCATTATGGACCATTAAGAATTACGATTCGTGTATTATATAATATACTAACAAATGGTAAAGATGATAATATTTACATAGAAGCAGCTGGTCAACGCCATTATTGGCATGATGACCCTTTATTTATTTTTGATGATACATTAGTTCATAAATCAGTTAATGAATCTGATAACTTACGTTATTGTATGTTTATAGATATATTACGCCCTAGTTCAAATTTAAATATCCTTAAAAAAATGTGTTACTGGTGTGCGTTATATCATGTCATCATATAATCGCATATTTTATAAAAATTGGGATATATTAAAATAGTAATTAAGATAGGTAAGCAGCAGCATAATCCTAGTAATCCTAGAATTGGCGCAGCTTACCTAATTAGAGTTTTTTGGATTTAATTTCTGTTCTTGAATTTGTTGCTGATATTCAGCTTCCATTTGATTTTGGATTTGCATTTCTTGGGCTTTTTGTTGTTGTTTTTGTTGTTCTGTACCTATCAAATAAGCCTCTTGTCCTTGAAAAAACTGATATCCAGCCTGTTCAGTATCACCATCTTGTGCTATAAATTGTCGTGTTGGTTGTGAATAAAATGGTCCATTTGACATCATAACTATACCATATACTTGACTATAAATAATACACAATGTTAAATAACAATATTTCATGGTAATTTACTCTAAAATACTCAACAATCTATTTAGTTCATCAATTGATGCATAGCTAAGCGTTACTCTACCACTACCATTCCCAGAATGTTTAATCTTAACTTGCAAGCCTAATTTATCAGCTAAACTATTAGCTAAATTCTGAATATCTTGATCAACACTAACTACAGGCTTAGTAGCCTTAGTTACTGACAAATTATTATTCATTAATTCTGCAACACGTTTCTCAACCATAGCAGTAGTCATATCATTATCAATAATCTCACGTGCTAAATCTAATTGTAATTCGAAAGGTAATACAACCAAAGCACGAGCATGTCCCATTAATATTTCATTATTTAAAAGTAATTCCTGTATATCTTCATGCAAATTAAGTAATCTTAAAAGATTGGTAATATGACTTCTAGACTTAAAAGCTATATTTGCTAAATTATCATGTGTTAATCCAAACTCATCAATTAACCTCTTATAGCCCAATGCCTCTTCAATCACATTTAAATCTTTACGTTGAATATTTTCAATTAAAGCAATAGCTAATGTTTCTTGATCAGTTAAATCTCTAACAATAGCAGGAATAGTAGATAATCCAGCTAATTTACTTGCTCTATAACGACGCTCACCGGCTATTATTTCATAATATTTACCAGATTCGCGTACCACTATAGGTTGCAATACACCATAGTTTTTAATTGATTGTGCAAGTTCATCTATTTCAGCTTGATTAAAGATTTTTCTAGGCTGAAATTTATTAGTTTTAATTTTATTTATGTCTATTTGTTGTAATTGATTTTCATCAATATTATTTACAATATTAGCTAAATTACCACTAGGTAATAAGGCATCAAGACCCTTACCCAATCCT
>DAHXMX010000075.1 GCA_027371515.1 Neisseriaceae bacterium | reverse complement strand
CACAGTCATTTGTCTAAAAATAGAAGCTTCTTGTGGCAAATACCCTAAACCTAATTGAGCACGTTTATGAATAGGTAAACTTTTAATATTCTCTCCATTAAGATAAATATCCCCACCATCACTAGCAAGTAATCCTGCAACCATATAAAAACTTGTAGTTTTACCAGCACCATTAGGTCCTAATAAACCAATAACCTCATTACTATTAACATTAAAGGATACATCTTTAACTACTACACGTTTTTTAAATTGCTTACGTAAATGCTTAACTACTAATGTACTAACTTTAGTTTGATTTAATTGGTTTTGTAGTTCCATTTTTATTATTATCCTGTTGATCTAAAATTACAGTTATTCTTCCACCAGATTTTTTAGTTATACCATTTGCTATCGGCGAGCTAGCACTATAAACTTGAGTTTCAGTATTATAAGTCAATAAATCACCTATTATTTCATTATTACCCTTTTTAACTCGTGCACGACCTTTCAAAACAGCTAAATGAGTTTTAGTATTATAATCAAAATCATTGGCTTGGCCTTTAATAACATCACCATCATCTGTTAATTGTTGAAGAGTAACTGGCGAACCAACTAATTTAATTACCCTATCGCCGTTAACATCTTGACTAGCAGTACCCTTATTGGCATGCACTACAAGCGAGCCTTTGGTAATAACAACTTTCCCTACAAATACAGTAGTCATCTGTTTTTGATCTAACGTTGCATGATCCGCATCAATTTGTATTGGCTTTTGATTATCACTCTTTAAAGCATAAACATTATTTAAACAACAACTCAATAGCAAACTTATAAATAGGATAAATTTTTTATTTCTGTGTAGCATATATAACTCTCACATTAGATAAAAGTTGTAAATATTTATTTTTAATATCATAATTAAATCCACGTGTATATACTTGATTTTGACCTTGTATCGCATGTGCATCTTGAGAGGTTTCAATAGTATTGTTTTTAAAATTTAGATAAAAATCATCTCCAGTTAGTACTATATTTTGCTCTGGATTAGACTCAAACATTTTAGCAACCACGTTCTTACCTAAAAATCCATCTTTACTCTTACGATCTATCCATGCATCATCACTTGTAACTTGATACTGTATCATGTTAGTACTTTCATTATATTTAATTAGTACTATTTTTTTAATATATACTTTATCTTCATTGGCAAATTCCCAAGCTTCATCTCCTGAAACTTTATATTTTAATACCCCATTTTTAGCATATACATTAGCTGATAAGTCAATAGCATTATATTGTGGACTGGTTTTAGGTAAACTAAGTTTATTAAATCTAATTTGCGTTAAATGATCTAAAATCAAGCATAATCCACCAATAATTACCACCGCAAAAAATTGAAATGCTTTCGAGGAAAAAGTTTTACCCATGACAATATATGTTATTTATAACTTTCAATTAAAGATTTATATTTTTTTTGTGATTTTAATAATAAGTCTACCACCTCACGTAATACCCCTTGACCACATTTAGCTTTAGTTACATAATCAGCAATTTTCTTAATATCTTTTAAAGCATTTTTTGGCGCTACTTTAAATCCTACCATATTCATTACTTTAAGGTCAATTAAATCATCACCAATATACATACACTCACTTAAATTTATGTTTAATTGCTTAACTAATTCAGCCAACTGTTGCGCCTTATCATCTATTCCTGTATAACAATTTTCTATACCTAATTTACGACAACGTTGTTCAGTACATAAAGATTTACGACCAGATATAACTATTATCTCAATACCTGACTGTTTAGCCATTACTGCGGCAAATCCATCATAAATATTAAACTTACCAAACGCCTCATTGCCATCTTTATCTATGGTTAATGAACCATCAGTTAATACTCCATCAACATCTGTAACGATATATTTAATTTTTTGTGCTAATTGTTTTATATAATTTTTATTCATTAATTAGTATACCTATATAAGTTTAGCTTTGAGTAAGTCATGTAAATTAAATGCCCCTACTACTTGTTTATTTTGATTTACAACAACAAAACCATTTATTTTATATAATTCCATTAAATCTACTGCTTCAATTGCCAAACTACCATCTTGTAATACTTTAGGTGAAGTATTCATGATATCAACTGCCCTAGTTGTGCTTAAATTAATATCATGGTCAAGAACTCTCCTTAAATCACCATCCGTTACAATACCTAACAACTCATCATTATCATTAACAATAGTGGTTAAACCCAATCCCTTATTACTCATTTCCATAACTACATCTTTAAGAGAAGCATCTGGTTTTAGCTTAGGTAACTGCCCATCAATATGCATTATATCATTAACTGTAGTTAACAGTTTCTTCCCCAATGTGCCACCTGGATGAGATAAAGCAAAATCTTCTTTTTGAAACCCCTTAAGCGTAAGCAAACTAATTGCAAGAGCATCACCTAAAACCAAATTTGCAGTTGTACTCGTAGTAGGAGCCAACCCTAATGGACAAGCTTCCTTATCAACTTTCATATTTAAAGTAATTAAAGCAACACGAGCTAAACTTGATTTAGGATTACCTGTCATTGCAATAATTGGTATGTTACGTTTTTTTATGATTGGCAAGATTGACATCAACTCGTCTGATTCACCTGAATAAGAAATAGCAATAACCACATCAGTAGATGTAATCATACCTAAATCGCCGTGTAAAGCCTCAGCAGGATGCACAAAAAAGGCAGCAGTACCAGTAGATGCAAATGTTGCCGCTAATTTATTACCAATATGCCCAGATTTACCCATACCAGTTACAATAACCTTACCATCACAACGATAAATAAGCTCCACCGCTTTTACAAAATTATCATCAATTTGTGACTTAACTTGCAATATACCTGAAACCTCATCATCAAATACTTGAGTAGCTATTTTATAAACTGAAGCTTTGTCCATTTATCAACCTTGTAAACCACCTGCAGTAATATGATACCCTGCATCTACATATAAAATCTCGCCAGTAATTCCACTTGCTAACTCAGAAAATAAAAAAGCAGCAGTATTGCCAACTTCATCTATAGTTACATTACGACGTAACGGTGCATGTTCTGCTACATGGTCTAATATTTTAGAAAAGCCAGCAATTCCACTAGCAGCTAAAGTCTTAATTGGACCTGCTGATATGGCATTAACTCTAATACCTTCAGCCCCTAGATAATATGCCATATAACGGGTAGTAGCTTCTAAAGCTGCCTTTGCAACACCAGCCATATTATAATTAGGCAATACACGCTCCCCACCTAAATAAGTCAAGCAAATCATTGATGCATTACGTCCTTGCATCATTTTACGCCCAGCTTTTGCAATAGCGGAAAAGCTATAAGCACTAATATCATTTGAGACACTAAATACTTCGCGACTTACATTATCAACAAAGTCACCACTTAAACCTTCTTTAGGAGTATAAGCTATTGAATGCAATATTCCATCTACCCCATCCCAATGACGAGCCAACTCAGTAAACATTCCTTCAATCTGAGCATCATCACTAACATCGCATGGAATTACTATTTTAGAATTAAACTCTAAAGCAAAACCCTTCGCACGTTCTAAAAAACGTTCACCTTGATAAGTAAGGGCAATTTCTGCACCTTCTCTGTGACAAGCCTTAGCAACACCATACGCAATTGAGCGATTAGACAGCACTCCCGTAATCAATATCTTCTTACCAGTTAAAAAACCCATTTTCAATTATCCTTTCAAAAACTAAAGCTAATAACTATACTTGAAGTTATTATAACATAATTTTTATACTCCAATCTTTAACTTTTAGTGATAAAATTTGACACTTGTCATTTATACTAATTTATATATTAATTATATTATGGTATATTAATGTATATTTAATACAATAGGTCTATAAAACAATGGAATTAAAAAAGTTTACATCTAGGCAACTGCAGACTGAAAGTCTCGTTAAAGAAATATCGAAAATAATTATCAACACTATTAAACAACAAAATCGAATTACGGTGGCATTATCTGGCGGTAAAACTCCAATACCTTTTTTAGAAAAACTTAGTGAACAAAATTTGGATTTTAATAAAGTAACATTTACCTTGGTAGATGATCGTATAATTAGCCCAACTAATCAAGATAGTAATGAAAATCTACTTTATACACACTTATTAATAAATAATGCAAAAAATGCATCATTTATTAGTCTTTATGGAAACGATAACTTAAATAACAAAGAACGCATTTTAAAAGCAAATCAAATTAATAATATTGATTTAGCAATACTTGGTATGGGTGATGATGGGCATACTGCTTCCATATTCCCTGATTGTGATGAACTAAATAATGCACTTGATTTGGCAAATCCAAATAATTTTATTATAACTCACCCTAAAACAGCAAAATATGCTAGAATTAGCATGACGCTTAAAACTATACTTAAAATCCCAAACTTGTTTTTAAATATCAATGGTAAAAACAAACTATTAATTTTAGAGCAAGCAGCACTTGGTGATAACCATAATTTACCAATTAGTTACGTAATTAGTAAAGTACCTAATTTACAAACATTTTATGCTGAATGAAGGATATATTTATGTTAGCTAATACATTCCCACGATTAATTGCAGATATTGGTGGCACTAATGCACGCTTTAGTATTGAGACTACCCCTTATACTTATTCATTAACTCAAGTATTAGAGTGTAAAAATTTCCCAACATTAGCTCAAGCTGGTAAACATTATTTAAACAGTATTAATC
>DAHXMX010000074.1 GCA_027371515.1 Neisseriaceae bacterium | reverse complement strand
TGGTCTAACATAATCTAAATATTGAAAATTAAGAATTAAATTCTATATATTTAAAGTGATGTGTGGATAATTTAAAAGGAGTTATTATGAATTATCAAGATAGAATGTATAATATGGCGGTGCCAAGCTTAGAAATCCGTAATCAGGTTTTAAAAAGCACTTATTTATTATTAGCGTTGTCGATGATCCCTACTGCTATAGGTGCGTTGTTCGGCATAAATATGTCTTTTATGTTTCTGGCTCGTAGTCCGATTATGGGTAGTATTATCTTAATTGGTGCAATGTATTTTATGATGTTTATGGTAGAGAAAAATAAATATAGTTTTGTTGGTGTTGTTTGGCTTATGTTGTTTACCTTTATGATGGGTTTATTACTAGGGCCGTTATTACAATATGCTTTGCGTGTACCAAATGGCTCAAGTTTAATTTTAATTGCTGCATTGCTTACTTCAGCTGTGTTTTTTGTTATGAGTGCAATTGCGTTTAAGGTTAAAAAAGAGATGACATTTCTAAATAACTTTTTGGCAGTTGGTTCTGTAGTTTTATTTATTGCAATTATTGCAAACATTTTTTTAAGAATCCCTGCGTTTTATCTTATGATTTGTGGTGCTTTTGTTATATTTTCATCATTGATGATTTTATGGCAATTAAATCAATTGGTGCGTGGTGGAGAAACTAATTATATTTCAGCAACACTTACCTTATATATTAGTATTTATAATTTATTTACTAGTTTACTGCAGATTATTTTAGCTTTTTCTGGTAATGACAGGCGTTAAAAAACATATTAATGAAAATATTAGATTAGTTATTAATAGATAACTAATCTAATATAATATTTAATATTCGGTGTCATGTGATTTTTTAGTATATGTAGGAGGTTTAAATCTAATATCATTAGTTAATATAGGCACATTATGTAATGAAAAAAAAATTTATCCAATATCCTAATAGTCCATTTATCCTTTATTCTGATTTTGATCCTGATGGTGATCAACCACATGCCATTGCAAAGCTTGTTGAAGGCTT
Source organism: Neisseriaceae bacterium (assembly GCA_027371515.1). Taxonomy (GTDB): domain Bacteria; phylum Pseudomonadota; class Gammaproteobacteria; order Burkholderiales; family UBA11063; genus Aquella. The sequence continues at coordinate 3,760 of DAHXMX010000074.1, read as the reverse complement.
GAATGATGGTCTTAAATATCAAACATTACTGGGAGTAACTGGTAGTGGCAAAACATTTACTATGGCAAATGTAATTGCAAAAACTGGTCGTCCTGCAATTGTTTTGGCACATAATAAAACATTGGCTGCTCAATTATATGCAGAGTTTCGTGATTTTTTTAAAGAAAATGCCGTTGAGTATTTTGTGTCTTATTATGATTATTATCAGCCAGAAGCTTATGTGCCACATAAAGATCTTTTTATTGAGAAAGATTCTAGTATTAATGAACATATAGAACAAATGCGATTATCAGCAACTAAATCGCTAATTGAGCGTGATGATGTAATTATAATTGCTACTGTATCTGCTATTTATGGTATTGGTGAAGAAAAGGCATACCAACAGATGATTTTGCATATAAGAGAAAATCATCAACTTAGTCATAAAGAAATATTTGGTCGTTTGCTTGCAATGCAGTATGAACGTAATGATATAGATTTTATGCGTGGTAAATATAGAGTACGTGGTGATACAATCGACATATTTCCTGCTGAGCATTATGAACAAGCAATACGAGTTAGCATTTTTGATGACAATGTTGAAAGTATTTACTTGTTTGATCCTTTAACTGGCAAAACAATTCGTCGGGTAGATAGATTTACTGTGTTTCCAGCTTCTCATTATGTTACTCCTAAAGATATGGTAGATAAAGCATGTATTCGTATTCGAGATGAATTAGAGCATAGAATTAAATATTATGAAGCTCATGGTAAAATGGTTGAAGCATATCGGATTAAGCAACGTACCGAATTTGATCTTGAAATGTTATCTGAAATTGGTTTTTGTAAAGGAATTGAAAATTATTCAAGACATTTAACTGGGCGTGATGCTGGGCTTCCTCCTCCTACTTTAATTGATTATTTACCTGATAATACAATTATGTTTATAGATGAATCACATGTTACAATTCCACAAATTGGTGGCATGTATAATGGCGATCGTGCACGTAAAACAAATCTTATTGATTATGGGTTTCGATTACCATCTGCACTAGATAATCGCCCACTTAAATTTGAAGAGTTTGAAATAAAAATGCCACAAACAGTATTTGTATCGGCTACACCGAGCAAATATGAAATGGAACATCAAGATAATTTAGTGGAGCAAGTAGTGCGTCCAACTGGATTGGTTGATCCAAAGATTGAAGTGCGTGCTGTTGATAATCAAATTGATGATTTATTATATGAAATAAATTTACGAATAAAACGTAACGAACGTGTTTTAATAACTACGCTTACTAAAAAAATGGCAGAAAAATTAGCAGAGTATTATACTGAAAATGGGATTAAGGTTCGTTATTTACATTCTGATATTGATACGGTTGAGCGAGTAGAAATTATTCGTGATTTGAGACTTGGAGTATTTGATGTATTAGTTGGAGTTAATTTATTACGTGAAGGTTTAGATATGCCTGAAGTAAGTTTAGTTGCAATACTTGATGCTGATAAAGAAGGTTTTTTAAGGTCAGAGAAATCATTAATTCAAACAGTTGGGCGTGCTGCACGTAATATTAGTGGTTTGGCGATATTTTATGCTAATAAAATTACTAACGCTATGGCAAAGGCTATTGAGGAAACCAATCGTCGGCGCGAGAAGCAGTTAACTTATAATCAGATTAATAATATTACTCCAAAGACCATTTTGAAACCAATAAATGATATAATAGACGGTATTTATAAAGATGCACAACATTTAGAGGTGAAATTACCTGATAAATTGGATGATAAAAAAATTACACAATTAATTAAACAAATAGAAAAACAAATGAAATTACATGTGTCTAATTTAGATTTTGAATTGGCAGCAAAATGTCGTGATGAGCTAAATAAGTTAAAGGAAATGTTATTTAAAGGTTGAGATATGTTAAGCTTTATATTAGGTGTGGCAGGTGGGTCTGGTTCGGGTAAGTCAACTGTTACTGAGCATATTGTAAGTGCTATTGGTAGTGAACAAGTTGCGGTGGTTATGCAAGACTATTATTATAAAGATTTGTCGCATTTAAATTTTAAAGAGCGTTCACGAGTTAATTTTGACCATCCAGATGCTTTTGATTGGAATTTGTTGTTAAATCATATTGATAATTTACATAATGGGATTCCAATCGAAATGCCAGTGTATGATTTTACTACTCACAGTCGCACAAAAGAAACTAAATTAGTAGTACCTGCATCAGTTGTAATTTTTGAGGGTATTTATGCTCTGTTTGATGCCGAGCTTCGTAGACGTATGTCATTAAAAATATTTGTTGATACAGCAGCAGATATAAGATTTATTAGAAGACTACAGCGTGATATGGTGGAGCGCGATAGAGATCCAGATAGTGTTATACGTCAATATTTAGATTATGTTAGACCAATGCATAAACAGTTTATTGAGCCTACCAAACAATATTCAGATATTATTATTCCTAATGGAGTAAATAAAGCTGCACTTAAAATGATTGTAGCTCGTGTAAACGTAGTGCTACATACTCAAGAAAATTTTATGCTAGATGGTAGCTTTGCATTTAATGAGTATTGATTGAGAAAATATTTAGAATTTAAAATCAATGACTTCATATTCTTTAATGCCACTTGGAGTCTTAACTTCAACGATACTGCCTATTTCTTTTCCTATTAGGCTGCGTGCAACTGGTGAGTTAACTGATATTTTACCAATTTTAATATCGGATTCATCGTCTCCTACTATTTGGTAAGTAACAGTTTTTTCTGTTTCTAAATCAAATAATTCTACTATAGCACCAAATATAATACGCCCATCGTTTTCAATTTTGCTTGGATCAATAATTTGTGCATGACTTAATTTGTGTTCAAGTTCTGTAATACGCCCTTCAATAAATGACTGCTTATTTTTAGCTGCATCATATTCAGCATTCTCTGATAAGTCACCGTGGCTACGTGCTTCTGCAATTGCTTGAATTACTTTAGGACGCTCTATTTGCTTTAATCTTTCCAATTCTTGATTTAGTAAATTTGCACCATTTATAGTCATTGGATATAATTGCATATTAGTTATTACCTTTATAAATTTACTGTTATAAATAAAAAAACCGAAAGTTTAACTTTCGGTCTTTTTATAAACTGAGAAAGTTTATAATTATTCACCCATTTTAGTAGATGAAACATTAGCATCTTTATGATGGTGTTTATGAACACCAGAAGCTACATGATGTTTAACCACTACGATATGAGGTGTAGGCTCTTTGCTAGAAGAACAGCCAGCAACAAAAGCGCCTGCAACTAATAAAGCTAATAATTTTTTCATTACAATTCCTTTAACAAGTTAAATTAAACTTAAGCGCATAAATACTAACAAAATTAAGCAGCAGAAGCTTCTTTTTTGTGAGATTTTTTATGCCATTTCTTGTGAGATTTTTTATGATGTGTGTCAGATTTTTCAGCGCTAGCAGCACTAGTAGTTTGAGCGCTAGCAGGAGCAGAAGCTTCTACAGCAAATGCTGAGCTTGAAAATGCGATAGCTACAAGTATAGCCAATAATTTTTTCATTTGATTTCCTTATAAGAAGTTAATAAATTAAAAACACAAATTTAGCTAAGTTTAAATGAGAAAAACTTAAATAAACTTAACATAGTCGGCATTTTATCATATGAATAATAAATATTGCAAATAAAATTTTAATTTTTCAGCAATTCCCCAAATTAATAAATTTTGTGCCAATTTGGTATCAAATGCCAAAACACAATCATAATAATGCTAATCT